>DYPH01000166.1 GCA_020720045.1 Sorangium cellulosum
GGCGACATTGAATTCCTAACAGCACTGTCTCAAACGCGTTGACACGTTCCGCTCCGCTGCGGGAACAATCGAAGGCGCTCCTTTGCTAGGTACCGATGCCTATGGAGCTTTTCGTACTGCGCCACGGACCTGCCGCCGATCACGCCTTTGATGGCGGCGATGCCCATCGGCCGCTGACCCCGGAAGGGCGCGCGCGCGTCGCCGTGGTCGCGAGGGTGCTCGCAGAAGAAGGTCCTTTCACGGTCCTTGCAAGCCCCTATGTACGTGCATTGAGCACCGCCGAAATTGTCGCCGCAGCCTGCGGCGTTACCCACCTCGAAACACGCAAGGCGCTCGTCCCCGGCGGGCCCTTTGAAGAAGTCCTCGACGAACTCGCGAGCCCGCTACTGCCCGCGGACGCGCGCGTGCTCCTTGTGAGTCACGAGCCTACGGTCTCGTCGCTGGTGGAGCGCCTCGCCGGTCGCCCGCTCCGCGACGGCTGCGGACTTGCATCGGCAATCGCTTTTGAATTCAAAGCAAACGAGCAAACTCGTTGGCGTGCCAACTATCGCTGGTACCTCGACGGGCGGACGGCCACGCGCACCTTCGGCCGCGAGATCTTCTCGTGAAGGGGCTCGTCGCTGCCGCAGTGTGGGTGGCGCTTGGAGCCGTCGTTGCCGCGTGCGGCGGCGGGCGCCACTCGCCGCTTCAAAGCGCAGAACCGTGGCGGACACGACCGCTCGATCAAACCCCCAATCGGACGTCGATCGCTGCGCTCCACCCGCTGATTGTCGTCGACGGTCCGACCGACGGCCCCTTCCTCGCGCGGCGCGGGGCGACGACGGTGACCGCCTGGCTCGCCCCACCGACAGGCACCCGCGGCGAGCGTGAGATCTGGCTCGCCCCCCTCGGCGAAACCGGTGGGAAGCTCCGCCCGGCGACGAGCCTCGGGACGACGCCCAAGGAGACGACCCGCTTCGCCATCCGCCCGGTCGGCCCGGTCGCGCGCCCCGTATTTATGACTCTTTTCACAGCTTTGGAGGGATCCGGCGAGATGCTCCACGGGCAGCTCGCCGCGTCGGCCCCCTCGACGGGGGCGGCACCGACCGGCCCCGAATTCCGTGCGGGGCGGCGGATCGACGTCGGTGGCGGCGACGACAGCATTCTCTGGTTCGACGCGGTGCCGACGGAAAAAGGCTTCGCCGTCGCCTGGGCGGAAGAGGTCGCCGACGGCGCCGTCCGCGTCTCGGTGCGCCCCTTTGATACCGGCGGAACTGCCCTCGCACCGGCCCGGGTCGTCGCCACCCATGCCTCCGGCTGGGCGCTCGCCGGCCCGGAAGGGGACGCCGCCGCCGGCTTCAGCCTCGCCACCGTCGACGCGGTTGCGAAGAACGTGCATCTTGCAACGTTCTCCGCCGACGGCGACGCCGAATCGGAACTCGCCCTGCCTGGCACCGAAGGCGCCCGGGGCGCGCTCGCCTTTGGGGCGACGGAACAGGGGGCGATCTTGGCCTTCGACGACGGCCGCGACGTAAAAATTGCCAGCGAAAACGGGGCAAAAGTCGCGCTCCGTGGCGCAAGGCTTCTGGACGGCCAATTTGCTGCGCGGGGGGCCTGGCTGGTCGTCCGCCCCTCGAACGGCGACCCGGCCGCCCTCGTCCCGATCGCCGCCAATGGCGAGCCGGGGGCGCCGATCGGCCTCCCCGACGTTCCGGTCACCGAGGGGATGTCGGCCTACGGCGACGTGCTCGTCGGCGTCCTCCCGGCGGAGCGCTGCGAGGAGCGGGCCGCCTGCGCCTCCCCACGGCGCTTTTTGGTGCGCGTCGGCGAGACGAGCGTCGCCGTCCAAACGATCGCCGCAGGCGCCGATCCTTTGTCATTTGTATGGGGCGTCCGCTGCGGCCTCGGCGGCTGTTTGGCCCTCGCAGCAACCGGAGAATCCGACACCCATGTCGGTTCATTTTCCCTATTTGATGGCGCGAAAGCGGTCGCGGCAACGGCGGTCCCCGCTTCGACAACCGTGCCGTCAACTCCTGCAAAATCGGCCCCTTCGGCTGCACCCACGGCACCGACCGTCGCGACGCCGCCGCCGGTAGCTTCTGCGGCGGTCGCCCTTCCACGCACGAAACATGCCGCCGTTCAAAGGGATCTTCTCGCGAGCGAAGAAGCCGGTATGCTCGCCGAAGGCTACGACGCTGGGAACGTCCGTCGCGGGCTTCTTGCGGCGATCGGCACCCACCCCTGGGATCCGACCACCAAGAAAGGGGCGAAGGTAAGCGTCCTCCCGTGGCGCTCCGACGAGGGGAAGCTCGCCGCGCCGACGGTGATCACCGAGAAGGCGCTCGCCGAAGGGGGCGTCGCCCTCGCGCTCGCCCGCGACGCCAAGCAAGGGGCAGCGGTTGCATGGGTCGGCCGCGACGCCGGCGACCCGGAAGTGCACTTGACGCGCGTCGACGGTGCCGCAAAAAAGCAGATGGATATTCAGCTAACGGCGGCAAAAGGGGACGCGGGCGACGTCGCCCTCGTGGCCGTCGACGGCGGCTGGCTTGTGCTCTGGGTCGACGGCCGAAACGGCAAAGGGGAGGTCTACGCCACCCGCGTCGACTACGCGCTCCGGCGGATCGCCCGCGAGGAAAGGATCACCCCGGCGAGCCTCGACGCTACCGACCTCGCGGTGATCGCCGACGGGAACGACGCCTGGATCACCTACGTTGACGGACCGACCGGCACCGCGGGGAACGTTCAAATTGCTCATGTATCCGGCCGTGATGCGCGGCGGATCGGCGACGTGGTGACCGCATTTGCCGGCTCCGGCGTCGCGCGGACGCCCAAACTCGTCCTTGCTGGGCCCGCAGAAGCGACCGCCAGCACCGAAAACGCAGCGCCGCGCGCCGCCCTCGTGTGGCGCCAAGCGACCACGCGCGGTGCCGAGCGCGCCTACGGCTGCCTGCTCACGCTCAGCGGCCCGACGGCATCCTGCCGGCGCCCGGTCGCTCTTGGCGGCGATGAGGCTGAATTTGCAGGACTTGTCCTCGACCCGATCCGCTTCGGGCACGGCGCCCTTCTCCGCAGAGACGGCGGCCGGGCAACGCTCGCCCTCTTCGACCTTTCGAGTTCCCAAAATCAGTCGGCGACGCCGTTGGCGGAAGGGGTCCCGGTAGACGCTCGAAATAGCGGCGAAATCGCAGTCTTGCCGACCTACGGTGGCCCCGGCCCCGTCTTCTTCCTCGGCGAAATGCTTCCTGACGGCGCGAAGCTCTCTCGACTATCCTTCGCCGCTCCATGACCCGCGCCCGCGCCTCCTCGATCGTCCTCGCGTTCCCCCTGGCGGTGCTCCTCGGCTGCCCCCCGTCCAAGCTCCCCGAAGCCACCGTCGGAGGGGTCGTCAAATGCGGAGGCCTCGATGAAAAGGCCTGCAAACAAGCGGAAGGTCTGACCGCAGCAGCCAGTCGTTTTTCAAACGTGGATCACGACTTCGTCCTCGACGCAACCGGCAGCTTCGCCCCCGGGCGAGGCCTCGAAAAGCTTACGCAAGAGGGGGCAGCCAAGGCGGGGGCGGCGTGGCGCGTCGTCCCGACCGAGTGCGCTCACCCGAAGAAAACGGCGACAGAAGACCATGCGGTCGCCGCACAAACGATCGACTATTCGTTCGTCGGCGTCTCCGTCGATGACGCCCTTGTCGGCGCCGATGCCGATTTGTCCCCCTACGCAAGCGTCGGCGGGAGCGCCTCCCGTCATCGTTTGAAATTGCTCGCTGTCGCGTTTGTTCGTGACACCGATCCCCAATTCTTTGAAGGGACCGATGCTCTCGCCTCCGACGGCACCACCTGCTCCTGCGGGCGCGCGAGCCACTTCGTCGGCGCGGTCAAGTTCGGCGGCGTTCTCTCCTACGAGGTCTCCATCGATGCCGGCGAGCTCCACGGGTCTGCCATCGGGCTGATGAAGGCAAAACTCGCCGCAAAAGATGTGAAAATTGATGAGGTTCGCATCGGCGGCCTCCGTCTTGAAGGGCTCACAGAGGCGACGGCCGGGGAGGCGAAGCCGATCTCCTTCGTCGTCGAAAAGCCGGTGCCGGTCGCCTACGCCGCCTACCCGGTCGCCGACGTCTGCCGGTTCGCGTTGCCAGCGCCCGAGGTCGGCCCGAACCCGGTCGAGTTTGGGACGGTCCCCTACGGCAAGGAAGCGACCAAGTACGTCCACGTCCAAAACCGCGCAAAGATTGAACTTCGAGCGACCCTCGACGGCGAAACCTACGCGATCCCGCCGGAAGGGAGCCTCGACGTACCGGTCCGCTACAAGGCGGTCGGCGACGCCCCGTTCTGCGACGCCCAGGAGAAAGAGGCGACGCTCGCCTTCGTCCCCGCCGATCCGAAGGTCCCCGCGTCGCCGAAACAGCAGACGGTGAAGCTCGTGCTCCACGCAACGAGCGGGAAAGAAAAGTTTACAGCGACCGCCCATATTGACACCGGCGAAGCGCGCCGCCCCGATTACGCGGCAACCGAGCGCGTTTTGAGCTGCCCGAAAGACTATTTCATCGCCGGGTGTCACGTGCAGAATGCATCTTGTGGCGGCGACGGCGATACGCGCGGTCCCGGCACAAGCGTCGAGGGCTGCACGACCGGCGGCTACGGCGTACGCGCAGAAACCTACGAAAACGGCTGCAAATTTTCCTGCAGCGGTCCGAACTCGGTCCTGTTGGCGTCGAACTTTTGCCGCTTCGACGCCGTCGCCGATTGCCGACTGCGCTGCAAATAGCGACGCGCCAAGAACGATTGTAAAATCCTTTCCGGCCGCTCGTCCGTAGGCGAGCCCTATGAGTGCACTCGCTGCGAAGATCGCGCCGTCACCGGCCGCGTACGGTTCATTGGTTTCTGAACAGTCCTCGGCTAACGTCCGCGCCGCGATGCAATGCCCTTCATGCGGTGCGACCGCCGGCTCCGATCAGAAATTCTGCGAAGCGTGCGGTGGCGCCCTCCCGTTTGTGGCGACGGCGCCCGTCGATCCGACGCTCGTGGGGCAGGTCATCGGAGGCCGGTACAAGGTCGCGCGGCTCGTCGGCGAAGGGGGGATGGGTTCCGTCTACCTCGCCGAGCAGCAGCTCGGGACGACGGTCCGCCGGGTCGCCCTCAAGACGCTCCACCGCCATCTCTCCGCCGACCCTACGTTGCGTACGCGCTTTGAGCGGGAAGTCGCCACGGTCGCCGCCTTAGAACACCCGAATACCATTCAAGTATTCGACTTCGGAACGACGCCGGACGGCCTGCTCTACATCGTGATGGAGTTCGTCGAAGGGAAGAGCCTCGCCGACGTGCTCGTAGCGGAGCGGTGCCTCGATCCCCAGCGCGCCATCAAGATTCTCCTGCAAGTTTGCGGATCTCTGGCGGAGGCCCACAAGGGGGGCATCGTCCACCGCGATCTCAAGCCGGACAACGTCATGCTGACCGACCGCGCCGGCCAGCGCGATTTCGTGAAAGTCCTCGATTTCGGCATCGCCAAACGGGGCGGCGACGAAGCCGAAGGGAAGCGGCTCACCCAACAGGGGACCGTCCTCGGAACGCCGCCGTACATGAGCCCCGAGCAGTTCACCGGCAAGCCGCTCGATGCGCGCAGTGACCTGTATTCGTTGGCAATTATGGCCTACGAAATGGTCTCCGGCGAGCTGCCGTTTCATGCCGATTCCCCCTACGAGTGGGCGACCCAGCACCTGACGGTCGCGCCACGCCCCCTTGCGCAGACGGCGCGGGGGCCAGCGATCCCGGTCGCCCTGCAGACGGCCATCGAGCGTGGGATGTCGAAGGCGCCCGACCAGCGCTACGCCAACGTGGAGGCGTTTGCGCGGGCGTTGGAGGGGGGAGCGGCGCTCCCGCAGACCTCACCGGGGACGCCGATCGCACGCGAAGCGGCACGCGTCGGCACCGAAGCGGCTCTCCCGGTGCCTTCCGCCTACGCCCCCGCCTCGGCGATGCCCGGCTCGGGACCGCCCGGCTACGGGCAGACGCCCTACCCCAGCAGCGGCTACGGCCCGCAGACCGCCGTCCCGATTTCGCCCCACGGCTACGGCCCGCCACCGAGCCCCTACGGCTCGGGTACCGCCCCCGGAGCCGCCGTCGCAAATCCCTACGGCTCCGGCACCGCCCCAGGAGCGGCCCAGAGTGCCCCCTACGGTGGCCCCGGAACGGCGCCCGGCGTAGCAATCCCCTACGGCGCCCCCCAGCCCTACAGTGCGCCCGCCGCTGGCTACGCGGCACCGCAGCCCTACGCGCCCCCAGCGAGGGGAGCCAACAGCAACGCCACCGGGGCGATCGTCGGCGCCATCGCCGCGGTGCTCGTTCTGATGGGCGTCGGCGCCTATTTCGGCCTCCGCGACACGTCGAGCAGCACCACGCCTCCACTCCCGACGACGACCCCGACCGTCGCAGCGACCGCCGATCCGACCGCCGACCCGACCCACGAGCATCCGCCGTTGGGCGAACTCGACGGCACCAAGCCGGCGACCAACACGGGTGCCGCCGGTTACGTCGCCCCCAGGCCGACCGGGAGCACGGCCGCCAGCGCCGCCACAAGTGCCGTCCCGAGCGCGAGTGCGAGCAGTGGCGTTATTCGCCCGGTGCCATCCTCGTCGCTGCCGGCGGTCTCGCCCCAGCCGACGATCCCCGGAATTCCTCCGTTTACGATCCCTTTCCCGGTCCCGACCAGCCGTCCGACCACCGCCCCGACGACGCCGGCCCCGCAGCCGACCGTCATCGCACCCCAACCGGGCCGCACGGTCAACGTCGCCGCCTGCAACTCGGCGAGGAAGTACTGCGGCCAGGACCCGCGGGGCCTGATGTGCTCCGTACAGACGCGAACCTGTGTAAATTCGGGCGGTACCGTCAACTAACGCGCAACGAAAAGGCTCCGAAGCGGTACCCGCACATCGCCCTCCGGGGCGAGCGCGGCAATTGCGCGGAGCTTCTCTTCGACCGGTCCGAGGAGGAAGCAGGCCTCCGCCCGGAGCTCCTCCAAGGGAACCTCGGAGTTTTCCGGACAGATATCGCGTACTTCCACGACCCCTTCCGAATCCTCCTCGAGCCACCGAAGCGGGAGGCCCTGGGTCCGGCAGACGTAGGGGCGCACGTCGTAAATGCGGCAGGCCCCCTCGCCGTCCAAAAAAGCGCACCCGCCTTCGGGGCCAGGCGCTCCATTTTGAAGCAATTCTGAATAGTTTGCTTCGATGCGCGCCGCTTCGATCGCGAACACGGTGAGCCCATCGAGGCAGCAGCCCGCGCAGCCGCGCCCACAACGGAGAACCCCCGCGTGCGCCGCTTCAATCGGTGCCGCGAGGGTATCTACTGCGCCGTGAAGGCGCTCCACGAGCGGGAGAACGCGCTTCAAACGCCGATGTAGAGCCGGTGGGCGAAGTTCTTCTCGAGGCGGGCGCGAAGCACCTTTTCTGCAGCAAGTTCGATATCGTACTCGATGCGGCGGAAGGAGAAGGTCTTCGTATCGCTGTCGTACATCGTGTAGGATGCACGATTGTCAAAGTCGCGGGGCTGGCCGACGGAGCCGACCGACACGATGTACTTCTTGTCCGGCTCAAGCTGGAAATCGGTCGCCGAGATCTCTTCGACGCCGGTCCGCGTGAGCACGAACACCTTGCACAAGTGCGAGTGTCCGATCAGCGTAATGTGCCCCAGTTTATCGTAAATCGGGAGACACTCCCGAGCCTGGTCCGGGTGGAAGATGTACTCGAACTCCTCAAGGCGCACCGGCGAACCGTGGCAGAGGAGGACGTCCGATTCTTCGACGAGGTGCTGGTAGGGCAGCTGCTTCAGCCACGCCATGTTCTCGTCGGAGACCATCGAGGCGTGGATGTCGAGGGCCTGGCGCGCCGCCTCGTAATAGTAGCTGTAATCCATCCGCCCGGAGACGGCGGCGTCGTGGTTGCCGAGGATTGTAACCTTCGCCAACTCACGGACGATGTCCGCGCATTCATTGGGAGATCCGCCATAGCCGACGGTGTCGCCTAGGCAGAAATAGGTGTCGATGTTCTCGCTGCGGTAGGCCTGCAGAACGGCGCTCAAGGCCTCGAGATTCGCGTGCGTGTCGCTGAAGATGCCGTACCGCATGGGAATCGGGACTATACCGGAATCCCCTGCGATGTAAGGGGCGTCGACGCCAAACTTGCGCCGACCGCATTTCTGCCGCGATCTCAAGCGCTCGCGGCGCGAGAAAGTCGCAGCCCCCCTTGCAGCGCAGCGCCGTCAGCGTAAAGGCGCGGCGATGAACGCGAGCGAAGAGAAGCCGAACGAAGCCACCGACGACATCGCCGCGCCGGGTCTTGTACCGATCGAAGGGGACGACAGCGAGGAGGCGGTCGAAGCGGTCGCCGACGAACTCCTCCTCGCGATGGACGAGCCCTACGTCCCGCCGCCGAACGAAGTCGCCGATCTCGCCTCGGCGGCCGTACGATTTGTGCACGGCAAGTACGGCGTTCTCCTTGATTTTACAAGCGATACGCTGCCCCTCGTCGACCAATACGTGCGTGACGCACGCAATGAAGTCGTCCGCCTTCCCGAGTCGTTTTCGGTCCTTGAGCGGAGCCTCGGCGCCTATTTCGGTGAAGTGCTCCGGCGCACCTGGGGCGGCGTTTGGCACCTCGACGGCGGCCCCGAAGAGTGGCGCGTCGGCCTCGCACGCGTGTATCTTGCAACGAATCCCATCGGCATTGCCAAAGAAGCTCTCGCCTCCGATGACGTCCCCGGTTGGGGGGCCCATCTCGTCCTGGATCCTTCGGAAAAAGACGAAATCGAGGCCCGCCTCGCCGCGCTCCCCGAGGTCGAAGCCGACGAGTATTACCTCTTCTCGACCCGCTTCGACGCGATCGCCTGCGCCGTCGCAGCGCTGCTGGCGAAGACGGAGGTCTCTGTGCGCTTCGACGCCGAGGACTACGACTTCTAAATCGCGCCGTCGCAAGAGCCCGCACCTTAAGTGTGCTGAATGGGGGGCAGCGCGGGTGCATCGGACCGAGGTAGAAAGAGAGCTTCCGATGAGCGCCTCCCCCCCTTCAAACGGTGACCCCCCGCGACGCACTGCCTCTTCTTCCGGCTTCGGCCGCCCTGTAGGTCCCAAAGTACAAGAATTGAGACGGGCGGTTACCGAACAGATCGCGGCCGTTGTTGCCGAAGTGACGCGCGTTCTCGAATCCTGAGAAACACGGAAAACTGGAAGCTTTACAAGCTACTGGCCACCGCCCGCATCCCCCTCCATCGGGGACGGTGAGGCGACTCCTGGCACCGGCGCCGCCGAATAGGGCAGCACGACGTTGCCGAGAAATGTGCGAAACTGAAGCGTGTAACGGCCGCGCGCGAGCCCGGGAACAACGAGACTTTCCCCCGGGGAAACGCTCGCAATCGGGATCCCTTCAAACCAGGCAACAAAGGGGCGACCTTCGTTGTTCTTGAGCGTGAGACCGGGCGAGTCCGGGTCGCGATGCCCCTTCAAATCCTCAAGGTCGGCCACCGACGCCATCAGGCGCCCGGGGCCGTTCGTCAGAGGTTCGCGAAGGAGAGTTGCGTTGGGCGGCGGCGCCAAGAACGCAGAAGGACTCGGGTTTTCCGAGCGGCTCTCCTTGCTCCCGGTCACGGTGCTCGCCGGGGTGGCGTCGGGGCGACGGACGAGTTCGGTCGCTTCGAACACGATCCCCTTTGCCCCCGCGCGGGCTCGCTTTCGCGCGTCGAACGTTTCGCCGGCGAGGTGAAGCTCCACGCGGACGGGGAGGTCGTTCAGCCCACAGGCGGCGACGTCCGGTGAGGCATCGACGAGGTCGAGGAAGAGCCTGCAGAGGAGCACGCCCCCTTCGCCAGCCCCTTCCAGGTTGGCCACGTCGAGGGTCACAGCGCCGCGGTCGGTGGTTACCGTTCGCCGGCGGAGCGGCAAATCGGCGACGAGCAGGCGCCCCTCGGAGGCACCGCGGGGCAAAACCCGCGCATTCGCGGAATTTTTTCGGCGCCCGTCGCCCAGTTTCTTTGCGGAATCCCCCCCAGCCGCGGAGTCCTCAAAGGCCGTTTTTGCGACGGCGAGTGGGACGACATCAAAGCGCCCTTCGTCGAAAAACGTCCGCAACGATCCCGGCGGCAACACCCGGTAACGACTCCCGCCCGGCGCGAGCAGGATCGCCCCGAGGACGTCGTTCCGAAAGCGCAGCTCAACGCCATCGGGTACCAGAAACGTGCCTCCTTGCAGCGCGACGCGAGCGCGGCTCGCGGTCGTCTCAAAAGCCAGTTTTGTTTCAAGTTTGCGACGCAGCGACTCCAGGGGACCGGCGGCAATATCGGCGCTCCGTGGGGCCGACCAGGCGTTCTCCGGGCGGACGATCCACGTCCCACCAAAGCCGCCGGTATCCTTTCCACCGGTGTCGGCGGCGAGCTCGCGATCGGGGCGCGCCCGGAGCGCAGGAACTTCGCCCGCATCGGCCACAAGCGGGCGAACACTGCCGACAGAAACCGGCGCAGATTCCGTCGTAAGCGGCGCAGGAACGACCTTTGCCTGCGGGCTCTCCGAGGGGTTCGCTTCGACCTCTTTCGACGGCTCCTTGCACGCCGCCGCCCCAAACGCGCCGAGGAGCAGGCCGCACACCCACCCGGCGCGCCTGTCCCCCACCGCGCGCGGCCCCTGGCTTTGTGGGCCCGCCGTCTCTCGCGACGCCATCGCCAGCAATTTCG
>DYPH01000004.1 GCA_020720045.1 Sorangium cellulosum
ATTGCTTTGATCACATCCCGTGTAAATTGCAATTCCGAGCAGCTACCTAGAACGGCTCGCCTAGAACTGGACGCGGGGGACGCCGTCGCCCGCCGGCGTGTGGACCGCCGTCGCCGGCTTCGGTTCGCTCGATGCCTTCCCCTCCGGTTTTGACGAGCGGGTATCGGAACGGACCGGTTTTGCGGAAGAAACAGCGCTCGTTGCTTCAGGCGTTGCTGCGGGGGCGACCGGAATGGCGGAAGGGGCTGCCGTCGGTGGGGCCAACGAAACGGCGGCCGCTGGTGCGCTCGCCGCCGGCGTCGCCGCGAGGGCGCTCGCGAGAGGTGCCGGCGCGCGGTGGGTCCCGAGTATGGCTGCCGCAACGGCCAGTGCAGCAACGATGCCGGTCAGGCCGACCACGATGATCACCCAGCCGGTTCGCGACCCCTTGCGGGCGGCGGCGACGGTCGGCGCACCGACGCGGGCTTCGCCGGCGGGATTCCACGACTCGTCGTTGTTGGGGGCCTTCGCCGCTGCGTCCGGCGGGCGCGCCCCCCAGGCGGCGGCTACGTTGGGTCGAGGCGAGCGCTGCGAGTCGACGGCGATTGGCCGTTCGATCTGCGCGCGAGGCGCCCCGTCCATGGCGAGCGTCTGCCGCGGAATTTCGATTTCCCCATCAAAACGAGCCGTTCCGTGGAGTCCCTGGGCCGGGCGCTCCGTAGTCGGCGGGAGGTCGGCGGTGGCGCGTCGAGGATCTTGGGGCCGCTGCGGCAACGCAATCGGGACCGGCAGGATCGGCGGTCCCAGCGCTTCTGAGTCTTGCGAGGCGGTCGGAGCGTTCACGACCGACGGACTCCCTGGATTTGAGCGGCGTTCCGGTTCACGCGCCGTCGGAGGGACCATCGTGACATCGCCGCGCGCGAGCGCGACGACCTGCTCGACCGCCATTTCCTCGGTGTACGCCTCGCCGCCGTTCGCCTGCGGACTATCGATGTATCGTGCACGCAAAAGACGCAGCTCGGAGGCAAACGCAAGTGCGGTGCTGGGGCGTTGCCGCGGATCCTTTGCGAGGGCCGATGCGACAAGTCGCGAAATCGGCTGCGGAATTTCCGGGCGAAGCTCATCGACGCGAGGCGGAACGCGGTGGGTCTGGAAGCGCACCCATTCGGGGACGCTCTGCGCATCGGCAAACGGATGGCGACCGACGAGCATCTCGAAAAGCATCAGCCCGAGCGCGTACAGGTCGCTCTGGGGGCTCACCTCGCCGCGGAGCTGCTCGGGGGCGGCGTACTGGAAGGTGCCGACGAAGGAGTGCTGCCCGGTGAACGCGCTCGGCTTCTTCATGCGAGCGACACCGAAATCAAGAAGAACGGCGCGCACTTCTACCGGCGAAATTCGCGCAAGGAAGACGTTCCCCGGCTTTACATCGCGATGGATCATGCGGTGCGTCGTGTGGGCGACATCAAGGGCGTCGAGGATCTCCGCCGCGATCGCAATCGCCGATCGGAGCGGTAGGCCGTCGGCCCGTCGCCGGAGGATCGCGAGGAGCGTGTCGCCGTCGAGCTTCTCCATTACGAAGAACGGCCGCGGCTGCTTCTCGGCGGTCAGGCCGCCATCGGTGACACGAACGATGTTCGGATGGCGGATCGCGGCCAGCGCGCGCGCCTCGTCCCGCATCCGCCCGGAGAGGTCGTGGCGATCGACGTGCTGGGGATTCAGCAGCTTCATCACTGCCCGCGACCCGAGGAAGGTGTGCTCCACCTCCACGACGGTCCCTTGCCCGCCACGGCCCAAGACGGACACGTAACGGTAGGGAGTTCCGGGAATTTCTTCCCCTCTGGCGAAAGGTTCGCTGTCCATACGTCGGAGCTTCGGAGCGCGTGATGCTAGCGCGGATGGCTCCCGCTGCGGCGCAGGAAGCGCGTCACGGCGACTGGAACCGCTAAGGATGACGTCGGACTCGCTGAGAGGAATGGCAGAGTCGGCGTTGACGACGGGGGGGGCAGGGGACAGGCGCGGCATCCGCCCCTATCGGACGCAGCCGCGCGAGTGTTGCGCGAATTCGTGGCTAACGAGCAAAACTCCGCAAAAAACTCCGCGGGTGGCGCGCAAAGTAGCGGAGGTGCTTCACGGCATCGACGAGCACAGGGCCCACGTCCCGACCATCGCGAACGGCGTCGACGAGCCGTCCCTGATGACGAATCGCCCACCCGCCCCAGTCTTCGTCGGAGAGCTTCTTCGCCGCTTTTTCGAAGAGCTGCGTACCTTGAACGAGCGCGAGGAGCGTTCGATGGGTGTAAACCCACTCCCCCTCGGGCTTCCACGCCGCGGCTCGATTCCATTCGGTTTCGAGCGCCCCATCCTGCCCGGTGGCCGCCAAGTACTGGAGCCACGGCGTCGGCAGTCCGCGCGCGATTTCAAAGGCCATTTGGGAGTAGTTGCGCGGATTGAAGTCGATAAGGAGCATGCGCCCCTCGTGTTCAACAAACTCGAGCTCAAACGGGCCATGGTAGCCAAGATCTTTACACAGCGCCCCTACCTTGCGCAGGATTTCATCGGAAACCGGAGCACTCTCAAAGCAGAGACCGATTCCGAGTTTTCGCGGCCGTTGAAGAATCTTTCGCGACGCGCGTGCTAGCGGAATGTCGTGTTTTTCGTCAATAAATCCTGCCAAACTGTAGATCGCCGCTGCTGCATTCGGCAGGAACTCCTGCACCATCGGCCACTGCACTTCCGGGTCGTGGTCGAGGAGTTCTTTTCCGTAAGGATTTTCGGCTACAAAACGGTTGAATGCGGCGATCGGGTCGTCGTTACGATCAAACTCGGCCGCCTTTGTGCCGCTGCGAAGCTGAATCTGCGTCTTTGGCTTTAGAAGAAACGGTCGATCCCCGAGCTGGGTGAGGACCTCGCGAAGCTCGGCTTCATTCCTCGGGTAGAACGTCGTCGGGATGTCGACCCCCACACGCCCGCAAGCCTCGTTGAGTCGCTGTTTGTTCAGGATGCGAAAAATCGTGTCGATTTCGGGCAGGTACATCCGGAAGGACCCTGCGAGCTCGGTGCGATGCTTCGCCAGCAGAAATACCAACTCATCGCTTGCCGGATAGAGCACTGCGCCCGGGTGCATCCGCCCGTGCTCACGGAGCCACGCCAGGAAGCGGGGCACATCGTCGAGGGGGGGCGCGAAGTGGCGCGTCGTGACCGCCTTTGACGCCCAAGTCCGGTTCATCCGGTCGGCGTCGGCGAGATCGACCGGCGCCCCCTTCGCCGCAAGGCAGCGAGCAGCCGCGAGAGTTCCGTAGTAATCGCCGAGAAAAAGGAGGGCGGGGGCGTCGAGCTTCATGGTGGTTCCGGGCGCTGGTGCCTCCGAAAGCGTCACCGAATAGTGACGAAGAGGTACGGCCTTCTGTTATCTTCTCGCACCCTGGTCTGCGGCGAAAGAGGGATAGGCGATGGAAACGCGGAACGGACGCGATGGAGAGGATGTTTCCGCCAAAGGGGCGGCAAATGTGGGGTCGACTCCCCTTTTGAGCACCAACGAGGCGCCCACGAAAGGGCCTCTGCGGCTTTTCCTAGGGGCTGCGCTCGCCTTTTACGCGCTGTTCTTGTGGCGCACGAGCTTCGTGGCCCAGGGGACGCGTTGGTTCGTACTCTTCGAAGACGCCATGATCTCGATGCGGTACGCGCGCAACTTCTCGCGGGGCGATGGCCTCACGTGGAACGTCGGCGAAGCGCCGGTTGAGGGCTACACCAATCTTCTGTGGACGTTATGGATGAGCGCGCTCCACAAGCTCGGCCTTCCCGAATCCAAGATTTCGCTCGGAATCATGTTTACCGGCGTCGCGATTCTTGTGACGCTCGGGTTTGTCGTCGCCCGAATTGCGCGCAAACTTACCGACGCCCCGTGGGTCCCCGTCGCCGCCGCCGCCGCGACGTGGTTCTGCTACCCGCTCGTGTTCTGGACGCTGCGCGGCATGGAAGTCGGCGCCGTCTCGCTTTGCATTACGGGCCTGCTCGCGTTCGCCCTCGAAATCGAAGACGACCATTCTTGGGGGAAAGTCGCGGGGATGGCCGCGCTTGGCGGCGCTTCAGCGCTCCTCCGATCGGACTCGGTTACCTCCGTCGCGATGCTTGGACTCTACGCGGCGGCCGTCTCGCCGAAGGGGCGTCGCTTCGTCACGCTCGCCATGGTCGGCGGCTTTTCTGTGGCGATGCTCGGTGGTCAAATCGCCTATCGCCACAATTACTATCACGAAAAGGTGCCGAATACCGCCCACCTAAAACTTGGCGGAATCAGCACACCTACTCGCGTCAAACGCGGTTTGTTCGTGATGCTCCAGGTCTTTGGTTACCACCTCGGCGTGCCATTTGCGACGCTCCTTACGGGGCTCCTCTCGGGGCTCGTCTCGAAGGATTACAAGGACAAGACCAATCGTCGTTTGCTGCTCCTTATCGCGATGCTTGGGCTCCAATTTGCCTACGCGATCTATGTCGGCGGCGATGCCTGGGAGTGGATGCTGTACGCGAACCGCTACACCAGTGCTGCGATGCCGGCGCTCATCCTCCTCGTTACCGTCTTTGTCAGCCGCTTCCTTGGCGCCTGGGAGGAAGAGGCGGCGCGGAAGGCGACCGTCCGACGGTTTGCCACATCGCTCGTCGGTATCGGGCTCCTGCTCCTGGCGCTCATGGTGCTTGCGAAGGTCCGCCCCGAAGAGGGCATCGCACGTACGATCGTTTTCTCCAAGAAGGTCGCGGGTTTTGGCGGGCTCTTCTTCCTGGTCGGCCTCTTGATGTTCCTCATCACGCCGAACTTGGAGCTCCTCGTCGAGGATGGGAAAATCGGCCTCGGAAAGATGCGTGATCAGGTGCCGCTTGGCGTTGTCACCCTGATCCTTGTCGTCCTTTGGGCCCCCGGCCAGTTGGAGCCGCTTGCTACCTGGGCCAAGGGGAACGCCGCCCAGTTCCACGACGAAGAGCGCTATGCGCGCCTCGGCATCCTGTTGAATCGCAAGACGCCAAAAGACTTCCGAATTGCCGTGATGGCCGCCGGTGCAACCCCCTATTTCGCCGATCGACCGACGGAAGACATGCTCGGAAAGAACGATGCCGTGATCGCCAAACAGTCGCCGAAAGGGGTCTTCTCCCCCGGCCACGACAAATGGGATTACGACCACTCACTTCGCGAGAAACAGTCGAAACTCATCGTCGAACTCGCCGATCGAACCGACAAAGACATGGCAAGCATCCGGGCGTGGGGCTTCAGCAAGCTTGGGAAGCCCGAAGACGAGGACGCCATGTGGATCCATTCGAGCGCCCTCCAGTACGCACCACTCTTCGACAGCGAATGGGACACCCGCGACGGGCTTGATGCCGTCCTCGGAAAGTGACGATGGCAACCGACGCAAAGCACGGCGCGCACGCCCCGAAAACGACAAACATTGCGGCACTTGACGGCCTGCGAGGCCTCGCGGTCATCGCGGTTCTGATCGACCACTTCAGCTGGTCGTTCACGCCGAAGCTGCCACTCTTGAAAGACTACCTCGCAGCCGGCTGGATCGGCGTCGACCTTTTCTTCTGCCTCTCCGGTTACCTGATCACGCGCGGCCTCGTGAAGGACACCGGCCGAACGCTCGGCGAGCGTTTGAAGCTCTTCTGGATGCGCCGGGCCCTTCGGATCTTCCCGCTTTATTATATCGTCGTGATCGTCGGGACGCTTGTCTGTCTCGCGGTCGGCGCTCGCCAGCACATTCCTGGCCTCTCCTACTGGCTCTACTTTCAGAACTATCATCTAGCCTTCGACCCAGATGTGCTCCGTTGGACGGCCCACTTCTGGTCGCTTGCGATTGAAGAGCAGTTCTATTTCGTTTGGCCGCTCGTGGTATTGCTTTCGCCAAAGAAGGCGCGCCCGTGGGTTGCCGGTGCTCTCTTTGCGTTCTGTGTAGGGAGCCGCACGTTCTTCGCATTGAAGCCCCAGCTGCTCCTTGCGCACATTCCCGCGGTAGAAGGGTTCGGGCCGTGGGATACGGCAGCGCGCTTCCTCTACCGGTCGACGCCGACCCACATGGACGGCCTGCTCCTTGGAGCGCTCCTGTCGATGCTCGAGACGATGAAGGGGAGCGCGGCGCTCACGCTCTGGAAGCGGTGGCGCGGCGTAATTTTTGCGGTTTCTACTGCGGCCCTCATCGGCCTCATGGCGGTCACCAAAGGCTTCCTCGCCGAGGATCGACGCGTCGTCATCGTCGGTTACCCGCTCCTCGCCGTCGTCTTCGCCTCGTCGGTGAGCCTCGCCGTCGACCGGGAATTCATTCCTGCGATTCAGCGAATCTTCACAAGCCGACCGCTCGTTGCCTGCGGCAAGGTCTCCTACGGGATGTACATTTTTCATTGGCCGGCCGTGGCGCTTCTTGCCCCGAAGCTCGACGCCTTCATGGCCGCTCAAGACAAGGTGACCGGCGCTGCTGTTGGCGCAGCCGTCATCGTCGTCGGGACGGTTCTTTCCTACGTCGTTGCAGAGCTCTCCTTCAAATATGTAGAGAGTTGGTTCTTGACGCTAAAGGAGCGCTTCCACGATTGAAGCGTCGGGGAACTTCTTGGTGAGAGTGAATAGGCCATGACAAAAACCGACCTCGAAGCGAGCAAATCCGTGGCGGACGAGCCCGAGCACGCGGATACCTTGCCGGCGCTTGCGCGTAGGAAAGGGCAAAACCTGATTTGCCAAATCCTGTTGCGCCATGGTGATGTTACCTCGGCGAACGTTCGCAAGGCGCTGAAAGCCCAGGAGGAGAAGGGGGGCCAAATCGGCCGAATCCTTGTGGCGATGGGGGCGTGCTCCGAGCGCGCCATTTCGCGAGCCCTCCTCGAACAGGTCCGTCTGCGCGACGACATGGATCAGGCGAATCTGTCCCAGCTCGCTCGGGACAATCCCGCCATCGCTGGGCTTGAGGTCTCGTGCAGCCCGGTCCGCACGACGCTCACGCTCCTCCTCTCGGATGTGTTCTCGCTCCTTGCTTCGTTCATTATCGCGTTTTCTTTTTCGAATTTGCGTGCGGCCTACACCAACTCGCTGATCCTCCTCATCGGCGCGACGACGCTTTCGATGCTCGCCTTCGTCGGCGCAGGCCTCTACGCCGCGATGGCGCACAGTCCGCCCGACGAATTGCGGATCACGAGCGGGGCCGTCACTTCGGCGCTCATCGGCATCGCGACCGTAGGTCTCTTGGCCGACAAGGTTGAGCGGCTTTGGACGATTGCCGCGCTCCTGATTTGGTGGCTCTCCGCACTTTTCATTGTCCCAATCATTCGTGCCATTGTTCGCGGAAAGGCGAGCCGTACGCGCTGGTGGGGGCATCCGGTTGTCGTGCTTGGCGCTGCCAAAACGGGGCGCTTGGTCGTCCGTACCTTACGCGCCCAGCCTGAGCGCGGCCTCGTGCCGGTGCTCCTCCTCGACGACGACCAGAGCAAGCACGGAACGCTCCGCGCAAGCCTCCACGACGAGCAGCTCGAAGTTCGCTCCGTCGCAATGGAAGCCTCCGATCTCGTTCGAGGTTCGACGATCGCGATGGCCTCTGATTTTTTCGGAACCGACGACGACGACCTCCCGCCCCCGTCCCTCTACTCATCGCGACCGTCAAGCGACCGAGACAGCGACGCCCCTTGGCCGAGCGTCTTTATGAAGGCGCCCGGCATGTTTGCGGAGGTCGATGGCGTGCCGATCGTCGGCGATCTGTCCGTCGCAGCGACGCTCGCGAAACGATTGAAAATTGACTACGTAATCCTTGCGATGCCCGGACTCGCAAGCGACAAACTCCTCCGAATTACGGAAAGAGTTGGCGGCGCGTTTAGTCACCTCCTTGTCATTCCGGATTTGTTCGGTCTTGGAAGTATCGGCGTTCCTGCGAAAGACGTCGGCGGTATTCTCGGTATCGAGGTTCGCCAACAGCTCCTTCTGCCGGGGCCTCGTTTCGCGAAGCGTGCCATGGACGTCGCACTCACGTCGCTCGGCGGGATCTGCATCCTACCGATCCTGATCCTGCTTACGCTCGCCATTGTCATCGACTCCCGAGGAGGCGCCTTTTATAAGCAAAAGCGCCTTGGTCGCGACGGGAAGCAGTTCTTCGCCCACAAGTTCCGCTCGATGCACGGCGACGGGGAAGCTCGTTTGAAGGCGATCCTCGAAGCCGATCCGAAGCTCCGCGAAGAGTATGAGGTTTACCACAAACTTCGGAATGACCCACGCGTCACCCGCGTCGGGAGGATCATCCGCAAGTACTCGCTAGACGAGCTTCCACAGCTCTGGAACGTCATCGTCGGCGACATGTCTCTCGTCGGTCCTCGCCCCTATTTGGAGCGTGAGATCAAGGATATGGAAGGGCAAGAGGGCTTCATCCTTCGTGCCTGGCCTGGTATGACGGGTCTCTGGCAGGTCTCCGATCGAAACGCCATTGGCTTCTCGGGCCGCGTCCGCATGGACGTCCACTACGTCCGTAACTGGTCCCCGTGGATCGACATCTACATTCTCGCGCGCACCTTCGGGGTCGTCATCAAAGGCACCGGGATGTAAAAAAATGCCCTCCTGAATCCAGGAGGGCATTTTTCTTTTCGCAGTTCGAACACTCGATCAATCGCTTTTTCGAGCGGTCACCGTCGGCTCCGGTGACTGTACGATTGAGCGGGGCGCGACGCTCGTTGCCAGCGTCACATTCGCCATAATCTTGGAACCTTCGCCGACGCGGATGGGGCCGAAAAGGGTCGCATTTGCGCCGACGTGAACGTTCTTCTCCAGGAACGGCGCGCCGCTCTCCTTCGCGCCATTCGCCGCCGCAGGGCCGAGACCGAGGCCGAGGGTCACGTGCTGAAAAAGAATGCACCCAGTCGACACGTAGGCCTTCGGCGATAGCGCGAGCCCGAAGCCATGAACGAGGACGACCCCCGGCTCCAACGTCGCTTCCCAGTGGATGTCGCTTCCATAGAGGTGGCGGACAAGACGCGATACAAACTTGGCGCCGAGACTATTTCCGCCAAGATGGAGTGCGCGCATCACGCGATAGGCGACCATGATCTGAAAGCCGATGTTGTTTACGGCATCGACGAAAATCTTCCGTTCACTGCTCGCGCCGTGGCTTCCGCCGCCGTACTTACTCTGGCTCGCAACCAAAGCGGCATGATCGGCACGAATGGCCTCGAGTAGGGTGGCCCGTCCTTCGCCACCATCGATCTTTTTGAGTCCCTTTCGGAACGCTCGGTATTCCCGAAGGACGTCCCCGAGCGACCCGGTCTCTTCGCGCACTCCGCGGAAATATTGAATGCCGTAAACGAGGGTAGTCCCGGCAACTGCGATGCGCTTGAGCCCAATCTTATCAAGAGCTTCTGCTGCCTTCACTCCCGTTTTCGCCAGCGGCGCCGCCAGGCCTGGCGCGAGGACCGTGAGTGCGAGGACAGGTCGTGAAAGCGGATTGACGCCGGTCAGATGCTTCCAGGGATTCGCGTGAGGGACGTCGGGGTGTTTACGAGCGACCTTCGTCCAATACACGCCATCCATCACGCTTCGCGCGAGCCACTTGTCGAGCGACGCATGATCCGAAGCGTGAATCGAGTAGCCCTCATTGGTACAAAGAAATTCCGCGCCGGCCTTTTCGAGGCGGACGCCGAGTTCTGCGTCTTCAATGCGCCGGAAGTCGGCATCGAAGCCGCCGACCTGAAGGAAGAGCTCCTTCGGCATCGACACGTTCCCTGTGTAGAGCCAATCGCCACGGAGCTTGGTCTTCCCGCTCGTCCATTCGTCGGCAAACCGTTCGAGCATGTGCGCGAAGAACCTCTCAAAAAGGGGCATTTCCGCGATGTTCGCGTCGGCCCTCAGCCGCCCCATCACCACGCGATCGGCGCGGTCGCCGTGCACGGCGAGGTGGGCCGCGAGGTACTCGGGGTGGAGGACCATGTCGTCGTCGAGGAAACAGAGGATGCGCCCGCGCGCTTCTCGGGCACCGCGCTGCCGTGCCGCCGCAACTCCCCCGTTTGCTTGACGAATCACGCGCACGTTTACGCGGTCCTCGAAGGGTTTGGCGAAAGGGGCCGCCGGGTCCTTCGAACCGTCATCGACAACAACGACCTCGAAGCGTTGCCGCTCGACGCTTTGCGCGGCGAGCTCGTTCAACATACGCGCGAGGCTTTCACCACGATTGAACGTCGCAATGATGACCGAAGCTTCGAAGTCACTCATGGTTGCCCACCTTCCCACCGCTGACGCTTCCTCGCTCGTTCTGTGCCGCGTAAGGCGAGCCGGCGTCCTTGATCGATTTGACGACACGTCCAGGAATTCCGGTGACGACGGAGTCGGGTGGAATGTCGCGCGTCACGACGGAGTTTGCACCAATGATGGATCGTGCGCCGATTCGAATAGGTCCAAGAATTCGGGCGCCTGCGCCGATCGTAACGTCATCTTCAATGACGGGATATCCGTTATCTTTCGCGGTTCCGACGGTGTTGTTTCCCATGAATCGGACGCGCTTCCCGATTTTTGCGTCGCCGCCGATGACGATACCGATCGGATGCACGAAGAATACGCCGTCCCCAATCTCAACTTCATTCCCAATTTCACAGCCGTAAACGACAGTCATCGTTCGTCGGAGTGCATGGTTCATTCCGGGAATCCGGAATTTTCGTGCGGAGTCGCGAAGGCGCATCAAAGTGAGAAGTTGGTACGAGTCGTTCGTGACCACCTGGGTCGCGATCGTCTTCGCGGGAACGTTCTCCTTCTGAAGTAGCGCCTGGGAGAGCCCTACGGCGTCGTCGTACATGCGGCGGAAGAGGCCTCGGCGGGGGCGCGGGTCGGACATGGGTGCCACGATCGCCAGTTTCGAGGGTGCTGACAACAGCTTCAATCACCTGGTCCTTCTTGCACCGTCACCGAACGCTTCGGGTATAGTGGCGCGGCCCTTCGGGGGGTGCCTTTGGCATCACCCCGGTCGTCACGGTCGTCCCCGCGTTTCGCGGCGACCGGCTCTTCGTCCCCCCCGGAAATTTTCGCTGCCGATGTTCCCGATCGTTCTCCAGGCCGACGTCGCCGCCACGCTCGCTGTCGAAGATCGCACCGAAGTACGTGCACGATACATTCGTGCCGTCGGGAATTCCCAAAACCTCAACGAGGGGGTGGCCGACGTCGAAACCGACCCGCTCCTCCGCTTCCAAGCCAAGACGGCGCGCACCGCATTTACGATGCAGTATGCACCGAGATTGATCTTCACGAACCTCTTTGGGGACGGAAAAGGTTTTGAAATTCTTGGAAAAGGCGTTGTTCCCGGGGATACGCGAAAGTTCGATCACGTCCAGCAGTTGACGCTCGCCGCCGAGTACCAATTCGATTCTCGTACTCGGATCGCCGTCCTCGCCAACGGCAGTTACGGGCAGGCGAGCACCGCGTCGCTCCTTGTCCAACCGCGCTGGCTCAACGACGGCGCGCCGCCCGCTCCGCGCCCGCTTCCCATCGTTCCGAAGCTCCGCCTCGAGGTCGTTTCCGCCTACGGCTATGTCGGAGCAGCGCATTTTCTCAGTCGTAAGTGGCTGTTCATGCCCTCCGCCAATCTCGTTGTCTACGGCGGCCCTACGCTCGCCGCCCGCGAGTTCCTTCCGTTCCTTGTCAATCCGTGGATCGATCTCGCGTTCAAGGGAACGCCGACAAAAACGGACGAAGTCGAAATCGGCATTCAACCGCAATTTTCGAAATCCCAGACCTCGGCAGGCACCGCCGGTGGAAATCTGACTTCTGTCGTGTTTCCAACCATTTACCAGGTCAACACAACCGCGCGTTACCGACGCCGCTTCGACAAGTACAGCCGCGTTGAAATCGCTGGTGGCGCGTCGGTCCTTGGCCAAAATCTCTCTGCCGAAGAGGCCGCTGGCACCGATCGCCGGACCGGTCTCAACGTCAGCCTACTTCCGTTTGGGGAAGCGCTCACTGGCACCGGATGGGCCTTTTCCGAGACGCGGAAGGGGGAACTCGTATTCGTCACCCGCGTCGCCCCGTGGCTGAACACCTTCGTCGGTGAGGCCTATGCGCGCTCTGAGTCGATCCTCGGCCTCCGCGTTTCTGAGGGGCGCAATGCCGTCCGCGCCACTGGTGCGGTGCTTGTCGCGCTCGCGCCGAAAGAGAAGCTGAAGGACGAGTTCAATCTCCCCGCCTACCGTCGCTCGTTCTTTCAGGTTTTTGGAGAATTTGCCTTTGAGCGGAAGCTTAATCGCGAATTGACAGCTGACATCGGCGCCCGTCTTTCACTCCAGGAAGCGGCAACGACGAACCCATTCTCCCCGTCTCGCATTCTTCAGCCGGGTGCGTTCATCGGCCTCGCTTGGGTGCCTACACCCGCGAAATTGTAAGGATTCCATGGCACGGTTCGGGGACGATCACTGGTTCAAAGAATCGGTCGCCTGGGTGGTCGGCGTCTTCACGCTCGCCCTCGTGGCGCAATGGCTCGGTGGCGCTCAGGTCGCGCTGCTCGTCATCGTCCTGCCGATCGCTTACCATTACCTGTTCCGCGCACCGGTGCACGAGTCGGTGAAGGTACTGTTTTTGTTGGCGCTCTTTGTGGAGCCGCCCGACCTTTTCCCCGGCGCCGGCTACTGGGATTCGCCTCTCGATACGGCGAACCGGATGCTCTATGGCTTCCTTCAGAAGACCTGGGGCATTCCCGGCGCGAGCTTCCCGTTCCTCTTCGTGATCGTCGGCATTCTCACCTACCGGGCGCGCAAGGTCGATCCGCCGGAGAACGCAACGCCCTCGGTCCGCGTCGCGCGAACCTGGCTAACTCGCGTACTTTATACCTTTTTTGCGCTTGAAGCCTGGGGGATCGCCCGCCAGGGCGCCATTCAGCCCTCCTACTTTCAGTCGCTCCAGCTCGTCTTCCGAATCTTCTTCACGCGACTTCTGCTGCGTGCGCTCCGAAAAGAAGATGTGCCGGCGCTCGGTACAATCCTCGTTGTTGTCGCGATCTTTCGAGGATTTATTGCCGCTTGGGTCTACCTCCTCGTCTGTAGGCCGATGGGGATCGTCCCCGAATACGCGACCCACCACGCCGACTCGATCCTCTTCGCCGGCGCGTTCCTCGTGCTCGTCGCGGCCTACCTCGAAGACCGATCCAAGTCGTCGCTCGTGCGCCTCGGCCTTTGGGGCACGTGGCTGATGGCGGCGATGGTCTTCAACAACCGTCGTCTCGCCTTCGTTTGTGTCGGGCTTGGCGCGATCGGCATGTACGCGGCGCTCCCGCCGAGCAAGCTCCGTCGCAAGGTGAACAAGTTCCTTTGGGTGCTCGGGCCGACGCTAGCCGCCTACGTGTTGATCGGCGGTGAGAAGGGGGACAACCCGCTCTTTGCGCCGGCGCGGTTGTTCTATTCAGCGCTCAATCAAAAAGACGCCTCCTCGGACTCTCGCGACATCGAGAACAACAACCTTCTCGCGACGCTCAACGAGAACCCTGTGCTCGGTTCTGGTTTCGGCCACGAGTACAAGGAAGTCTACAAAGTCTACGAAATCGCGGAGTTCTTCCCGCTCTACAAGTACATCCCCCACAACAGCGTGCTTTGGTTGTGGACGGTTGGCGGCCTCTTAGGGTTCTTCCTGATGTGGTCCCTCTATCCGCTCGCCGCCTACCTGGCCGCGCGCGCCTACCGGATGTCTTACGTCAAAGAAGACCGCATTGCCTCGCTCGCAGCGTTTGGCGTCGTTGGCGTGATCATCGCGATGGACTGGGGCGACGTCGGCACGAATGCGTGGATGGGTCACATCGTGTACGCCGCAGTTCTCGTCGCCGCAGCGAAGATCTCCGGAGCTGGCGAACTTGACGGCCTCGTGCCCGTCAAACGGGAGTGACCTCCCGCAACAATCGTTGATCCGCCCCAAAAGAAGAACGCGCGCTCCGATTCCTCGGAGCGCGCGTTCTTTCATTTGCCGCGTAGAGCCTATTTCGCTTTCAACTCGGGAACGACGAAGACCAGCAAGAATCCGTAGAGCAGGCAGAAGGCGAAGAAGAAGCCCAGCGCCTCCCGCAAACCTACGCGTGCGCTTCGACGACCGGCGGTCCCCAGGGGGATAAACAGCGTCGCGAAGAGCAGCGAAAAGAGGATGACCTTTTCCATTGAGCTTCAGCCCCTCACCACGGCTTTGCGAGGTATTCCTGCAACTGTTTTCCCCAGGCTTCCCCTTCCGTCGTCGGCACGTAGGGCTTCCCGACCGAGCAGCCCTGCTTCGTGTTGTCGACGAGGAGATTCGGCGGGCAGCGATAGTGAAACGTCCAAGCAATATGGGGTACTTCGAGGCGCTGCGCCTCTTTCCACAACGCTTGCACGTCGCCCATCGACATCGTGCTGATCGTCCGTTGCTGAATCGGGCCGTACTCGGAAATGATCATCGGAATGTAGGCGGCCGCCTCGACGAACTCTTTGCCGAAGCGCTCCGGCGGATCATACACGTGTACTTCGTAGGCGATGTTGACGCCGTTCCCGGCAGTGATCGGGTGCGTCAGGTAATAGTCGGGCCGGCGCGCCCAATTCCGGGTCCCCTGGACCGCGACGAGGTGGGGTGGGAGCGCCGGATCCTCGACCTCACGAATCGCAGCGACGGAATCGTTCATCGCCTTCCAGACGGCGCCGTCGAGGGCCCCGTCGTTGTTCGACTCCGGTTCGTTGACGACGCCGAAAATTACGTGCGGGTATTTTGCAAGCGCTCTCGCGAGCTTGTGCCAGGTCTTCGCGGTGTCGGCCGTCGGCGCGCCCCCCATCGCCATGCCGCTCTTCACGAAGCTCGGGTCGTGCCAGAGGGAGACCTCAAGATACACGCCAGGCTTCTTCCCGATGTGCTCGACGACGGCGACGATGTCCTTCAAGTAGGCGTCGTCATTGAGGACAGAGTCCCAGTTCAACCGGCCGTCGGCCGACGGATAGCTCTCGAGGAGCAGGCGCAGGAAGTTCGAATGCCAGCGGTCGACGAGTTCGTCGGCCTGGCGCATCACTTCCTCGGGATGCGCCTTCTCGAAGGTGCATGCGTCGCAGGAGCGCGTGTCGTGGAGGTTTACGCCGCGTCCGTGGAAGGGCTTCCCGTCCGACGTGAGAATCTTATTTTTCTCGACGCGCAGCCACCCATCCGCCTTCGGACCGACCTTATCGTTGGCGACCGGGGGGGCGTCCACCTTCGTGATCCCCGCGATTTCAGCCAATTTTTGGCAACCACCTGCCAGACTCGCAAAAGCGATCCCAGCAGCAACAAGGGTAGGGCGGGCGGCGAAAAACGGACGGGCGCGCATGGCGCCGCGAATCCTCGCACGACGGCGGGGAAAACGGGGCGCGAAACCGCCGCCTGCCGCGACCTTCCTCGCGATCCTGCCGTCGCCGAAAGGCAAATTTCCGGGGAGGTTCCCAATCGTGAACAGTTCGTTCAAAAGGTTCTTCGTTCCCCGGAACGATTTCACGTATTGTGCCGTCGACGCTCCCGGCGTCAGCTTCGCAGTCGGCAGTTGCCGGAGGCGTGGTTTTAGAGTTCGAGCCTCAAACGTTTCGGCGTTCGTTCGTCTTGGTGCCCTGGAAATTTCCTAGCCCAACCGTGCGGAGCCTTTCGTGATCGGCTCTTCTTGCGCGACTCCCACGAGAAGCGCGTGAACGTCGCGCACGATTCGGAGACAGCTGTCTGTGAACAAGAAACCCGAACCGCTTCGCCTCGACCCGGGGGCCGCCGCTGCGGGCCCCGCTTCGATGCAGGGCTCAATGCCTGGAGCCGCCCCCGTCGCGGCCCCCGCAGGGCCCGACCTTGCGCTTCAATTGGCTCTCAATCCCACCCTCCAGCGCATCTGGGTTCGTTCCCAGCAGCAAGCCTGGACGACGCTATCGATCATCGGTTCAAGCCAACGGCTTCCCGAAGGGACGATGACGGTTGCTCGCGGACTAGCGAGAATCGCAGCGGAATCCGGCGGTGGCCTCGGCCTTATCGATGGCCGCAGCCTCGAGCTGAAGCACCTCACGCAAGTGCAGGCGCGACTCCGCTCGACGGTCTCGCGGCAAACTGTCGTCGTGCTCCCGGTGCCGAAAGAGAACCCGGTCACGGTCTCCGTGGCCCAGGCGACCGACGCCGCGCTCCTCGTGATTTTCCTCGGAGAAACGAGCCGCGCCGTCGCCAAGCAGACCATCGAGCAGATCGGCCGCGACCGGTTCCTCGGTACCGTGATCATCAAGAGATGAGCGTCTTCGGCGGCGATTCCATCGCGGTCGGCAAGCTGCGCGTCGACGTCCTCACACTCCGGGACGCCCTCGCGGTGGTCGCGCGCCTGGTCGACGAAAAGGTCGGCGGTTCCGTCTTCACGCCCAACGTCGATCACGTGATGTTGTGCGAGGAAGACGCCCGTTTTCGCGAAGCCTACGGACGCGCGACCCTGTCGCTCGCCGATGGCTTCCCGATCGTAGCCGTCTCGAAATTCATGGAGCATCGGCTCCCCGAGAAGATCTCCGGATCGGACTTCGTCGGTCCGCTCCTCGCCCAGTGTGCTGACCGCGGCCACACTGTCTACTTTTTTGGGGGAAATCCAGGCGTTGCCGAGAAGGCCGCTGCGAAGCTCCTCGAAAAGCACCCGACGCTCAAGGTTGTTGGAATGTCGGCACCGATGGTGTCTCCGACGATGTCCGACAGCGAGCTGAACGCCGTCCTCGCGCCCATCGAGGCCCTCCGCCCGGACGTGATTCTCGTCTGCCTCGGCGCGCCGAAGCAGGAGCTCTTCATCGACCGGGTCGCGGAGCGCCTTCGCCCTGCGGTCCTCTTGGGCCTCGGCGCGAGCCTCGATTTCATCGCCGGCACGACCAAGCGCGCACCGGCGTGGATGAGCGAAAACGGCCTCGAATGGCTTTACCGGCTCTCTCAGGATCGTGGCAGACTATGGCGCCGCTACCTCCTCCGTGATGCCCGCTTCCCGGCGGTCCTTTTCCGCCAATTCGTCCTCGAACGGCGCCGGTCCTGAGGGACCCACTCGAAGGCACAGGATCATGAAACGCACAGCATTCGGCTTCGCACTCTCGCTCGCGCTCATTGCCACCGCCTGTGGAGGCACGGGGCCGTTCGTCTGGATTCAAGACGTCTCCCCCGCCCAGCTCCAGGAAGCGGCAATCGCCGATTACGTGATTAAAGACGGGGATATGCTCACGCTTCGCATGTTCGCGAACGGACAACCGCAGGACGCCATCGGCGGCCAGCAGAAGCTCCGTTCCGACGGTCGAATCGTTGTGCCGCTTGCCGGGGAGTTCGTCGCGAAGGGCAAGAAGCCCGCGGCCCTCGCCAAAGAGATCGAAGCCGGCCTGAAGGGGCAGTTTCAAGGGCCTGCCGTCACGATCCTCGTGGACGCACCGCAGCCTTGGGGCGCCCCCCAGCCGAACACCGTCCCGATCAGCGTCGTCGGAGAGGTGAAGAACAACGGGGTCTTCAATGTCGATCCCGGGGCAAATGTCCTTCAGGTTCTCGCCGTCGCTGGCGGCCTTTCGGACTTCGCCGCGACCGATAAGATCTTTGTTGTACGGAAGTCGCTCCCCCAGCGCATCCGGTTTAAGCTCGAAGACCTCCGGAATGGGGACAAGAAGAGCCTCAGCTTCGCCATCCAGCCGGGCGATGTGCTCGTAGTCGAGTAACTTCTCAGGAAGTTTTCGCTTTTTGCGGGGACTTCCACGTTTCGTGGCGCCTTCCGTTGTTCGGAGCGTCGCTTCTCAATCGCAGTTCCGTCGTGCATTCGCACGGCGATCGAAGCTCTCGGCCCGCCGGGACTTCGTGTTCGAGGGATTTCCGATGGGCATGTTCGATAACGAAGAACATACACTCTTCAAGCCGGCGCCGGTCGCGCGCCCCGCCACCGGGGGCCAGCCGGCCGCTGGCGGTGGTGCGCCCGCACCGATGATGATGATGCGCGGCGCCGCCGATGACGACGAAGGGGCAAGCCTCACCGAAACGGTCAGTTTCGCGTTTCGCTCGGCGCGCCGTCGGAAGTTGCTCTCCTTCCTCATCGCCGTTCTTGGCGGGGCCCTCACCTTTGCCGCCGCGAAGCTCGCCCCCCGCGACTACACGGCTGGTGGCGAAATCCTCGTCGTCAAGTCGATCCTCGATCAGGGGCAGGCCCAGGCGATCTTTATGCCGGGTCAACTCTCCGACGAGCAGAAGGAATGGATCGCTCAGATCCAGAGCCAGCCGACGATTGAGAACGTCATGAAGGACGCGCAGCTCGTCGCCCGCTGGGATGCGACGCGGCCGCCCCTTCGTCGTTTGACCGACTCCATCAAGGGTCGCACGTCTACCGACGAGGAAAAAGCCGGCACAATTGGGGCCATGCTCGATGCCCGCCTCAAGGCGCAAATCGAGGCGCCCCGTATTTCGATCACCGTCGACTGGCCGGAACCGACGACCGCCGCGGACATCGTCAATGCGACGATTACGCGATTTATTGATTCGCGTTTCTCGACGGAAGTGCAGCCGTACAAAGACGCGATCAAGATCAAAGAAGAGCAGCGCGAAGAGGCACGCGCTGAGCTCGAGAAGATCCTGCCGACGGCCGCTCCGCCGCCCGCGAAGGACGTGACCCCCAAGGTGGTCGCCCCGGTCGGCGCCGGCATGAGCGATACCGAGAAGCAGAAGATCCAAGAGATCGCAGCGCTTCGCGACAAGCTCACCCAGGTGCGCAATCAGATGCGCCCCCTCGACGAGGCCAAGGTTGCCAAGGTCGCGGAACTCCAAGAAAAGCTGACCACAGCCAAGTCGACCCTCGGCGAGCAGCACCCCCAGATCATCGCCCTCAACGCCCAGCTCCAGCAGGCTCAGAAGGACGGCCCCGACCTGGCGAATTTCCGCTCACAGGCTTCTGGGTACGAGCAGCAGCTCGCGACCCTCGGATCGGACGCGCCGAAGCCCAAAGTGGTGGCTCCGACCGCGAAAGCGACCCTCGAAGCGGCCGCCGCGACCGCCGCGACGCCGAAGCCGCCGGAAGGGAAGGACGTCGTCCAGAAGTACGAGTTCTATCGAGGGCTCTACGACGACCGCACCCGCGACATCGACGAATTGGGTGCAAAGTACAAGACTGCAGAAGCGGCCTTCAAGAAGAAGTACACCATCTCAAGGCCCGCCACGGAGCCGCGCTCCCCGAAGAAGCCGGTCGGCCTCACGGTGGCTCTTGGTGGCGCCTTCGCCACGATGTTCCTCATCTTGGTCCTTGCCGCGATCGCCGATCGCATGAGCGGCATCTTCTACGAACCGAAGCACGTCCGCGACTTGCTCCGCCTTCCGGTGCTCGGCGAATTCCGTGAAAACGAAGTGACCTGATCTCGGGTTACCTTTTCCCCAAACCCCGGATTCTCTTTGGAGAACTCCGGGTTTTTTTCGTGCGCGTCCGCCCGGAAGCGCCATCGGCGCTGAGGAAACGGGGAGCAGGACGGAGCGTTGGACCCCTCTTCAAAAAGCCCGCCGCGTTTGGCACGGGGATGTCCCGTGCTACGCTTCGCGCTCGGCCAAGTTATACCACTGCTCCGGGTATCGGGGTCTTGGCCGCGTCCACGTCTGCCGCCGCTTGGCCAGACTGCGCGCCAGTGGCCTCTGCCTCGCCGCGCAGCCTCCGTTCAGACCGCGAGGTCTCCGGGCGCGCCAAGTGGCTGCCGACCTTCCCCTCGTCTCTGGGAACCTTCCATTCTCAGAACGGAATTCGGAGGCATCCATGCCCATTTTTTCTCGCGCAGAAGAAACGCTCTTTCGACCGGCGACCAATCCTCGTTTTCCAGGCGTTTCCCGGGCGGAGGGCTCGGCATCGCCAAGCACGTCGCAGCCCGCAGCTGAGGAGGCAAGTCTTGCGGAGCCGTTGCTGGGGGCCGCACGGGCTGCGACGCGGCGTCCCGTGCTCGTCGCCCTTGTGCTTATATTCGGCGGATTTACAACGGCGGCCGCCTCGATGGTCGTGCCGCGCGAGTACCGCGCGACTTCCGAGATTCTTGTCGTGCGGAGCGCGTTGGCCGAGGTGCCAGCGGCGGGATACGTCGTCGGTCTCTCCGATGAGCAGAAAGAGTACCTTGCCCAAATCGCCTCACGACCGACGGCCCGCGCGGTGGAGAGTTCCCTTCCTGCCGACCTCCTTGCGCGCAAAGAAGTGCCGTCGTTTACTCGGCAGATTCAACGTTTGTTGGGACGCAAATCTGGGAGAGATCTCGCTATTCACGGGGTTGTGGACGGCCCGCGCATCGAAATTCACGCGGAAGCGGCAACGCCCGAAGCGGCTGCCGCCATCGCAAACGCGGCGACGACCCAGTTTCTGGCGACTCGCTACGCGACCGAGGTGAAGGTCCTCGAAACCCACGATCCGGCGCGCCTTCAGACGGCACAGAGCGTCTTTGCAGCAAAGTACCAGGTCACCCGCGACGCGGAGGTCCCCGAGGGGCCGACGAAGCCGATCGCGCTCCTCGCGATTCTGTCCGGTCTCCTCGGAACGATGGCGCTGGTGCTCGTCCTCGCCCGCCTCGCCGAGCGTCTCGCGGGACGTCTCCAGGAGCCGCGGGAAGTTCTCGATCTTTTGGAAATTCCTGTCTTTGGAGAGCTAGACACCGCCGCCGTCCGGACGGCGATTCCCGGTTGATTGCCGCTCTTCGCTGACATTTCAGACAGCACGGCGCCGCCTTGTGTACGCTCGCGCCCCTATGTCTGAAGAGTCGACCGGGGCTCCGGCGCCGAATGCAGAAAAGGCGATGGATCGTGATGTTTCGGTCGCGCTGAAGAACGCGCTGAAGCTCGGACTTTCGCTCACCGCAACCTGGATCGTCGGACTCGGCGCGCGTTTCCTTCACCAGCGCTACCTCGGGCCCGAACTGTTCGGCCGCTACCTCTGGGCCGACAGTACGGCGGCGCTTGCCTTCGTCTTCGCGAGCCTCGGTCTCGACACCTATATTCAACGGGAAGTCTCGGTACGCCCCGAGCATGCCAGCGATTTCTTTGGAGGAACGCTCGTCATCCGCCTCGGTGTGATGAGCGCACTCCTCGCTGGGCTGATGGCCTTCGCGTTCAGCAAAGAGAACGACCCGGCCCTCCTCGGGGCGGTCTTCGTCTTCGGCCTCGCCTACGCGATGACCGCGATCAACAACTCGCTTGCCGCGCTCCTTCAGGCGTCGACGAAGGTCGGAAAGCTCGCCATCGCAAACGTTGCGACGAAGCTCCTTTGGGGGGCCGCCGTCGTTGGTACGCTGTTTTTTACGCGCAACTTCGCGGTGTTGGCCGCTCCACTCCTCGCAGGTGAGCTCCTCAAGGCGACCGTCCTCGTGCCGGCCGTCCGCAAGGAATTGAATCTCGAGCTCCGCTGGAACGGTGCCGCGGCGAAAGCGGCATTGATTACCAGCATTCCTTTCTTCGTGAATACCATCAGCTATACGATGGGAAACAAGGTGGATGTCACCCTGCTTCGCGGCTTAGTGAAGGGGGTCGATGAGGAGGTCGGCTTTTACGGCGCAGCCCAGAGTATCGCGTCCCTTGCGATGCTCTTGGCCCCCCTTGAAGGATGGGTGATCACGCCGCTTCTCACTCGGGCCGTTAAGCGCGATGAGGCTGAATTCTTTGCAATTTTGCGCCGCGCCATCGAAGGGATCTTGCTCGTCGCAATCCCGGCGACGATGATGATTAGCCTCGGCGCCGAGACATGGATGCGTGCCGCCAGTGGCTCCAAGTACCTCCCCGGCGCGGCGAGCCTGGCGCAGCTCGCACCAAGCTTCGTCTTTACGTACATCGCGATGCTTCTGGCGACTGCACTCATCATCCAGAATCGTAGCTGGACGGTGACGCTCATTTCGCTTTCTCGCCTCATTCTTCAGCCCATTTTGATGCTCCTCGTCGTGCCCTATGCGCGCGATCATTTCGGACGTGGCGGCGCCGGCGTCGGCGATGCCATCGTCTTTACTGTCCTCGAAGCGTACGTCGCGATCGCATTTTTCACCGCGCTCGGTCGCCGCGCCTTCGACCTTCGGAGCGTCCTGGCGCTTGTAAAATCCCTCGCCGCCTTCGGGGTGACCGCGGCCGTTCATCGCCTCGCGGCCCCGCTCGGTCAGCCGCGACTGATCCTCGATGGCCTCGTCTATCTCGTCATTGTTTTCGGCACGAAGGCGATCGCAACCGATGACATCAAGTGGGTCATCGGGATGGTCCGGAACCGAAAGGCAAACCGCGCATGAGCCGGCTCCGCGGAAATTCCACGCGCACGGGGTCCGTGCCGTAGTAAAACGCGGCGATCCATGAGCCTCGTCCCCGGCCTAACCCTCTCCGGGTACCGCATCGCGCGAAAGCTCGGTGCTGGTGCCTTCGGCGCCGTTTGGCTCGCCGAGCGGCTTGAGGGGGGCGAGAAAGTCGCGATTAAGACTCTTCTCAAGCAGAACGTCCCCGCGAGCGCCCATTTTGATCATATTTCGCGTTTCAAGCGCGAAGCGATGAACCTGCGCCGCATCGACAGCGAATACGTTGCGCGATGCATCGATTTTATCGTCGACGATGAGCATGGGATGCTGATCGTCATGGAATACATCGAGGGGGAACTCCTCTCCGATATCTTGCAAGATACACCCTTGTCGCTTCCGGAGGCGGTCGAACTCGGCGTTCATCTCGCCCGAGGCCTTTGCGACATGCACAAAGTCGGCGTGATCCATCGTGATCTCAAACCGTCCAACATCATGATCCGCCAGCTGGAGAACGGTCTCCAGCGCGCGGTGATTTTTGACCTCGGTCTCTCGCGATTGACCGCTCAGCCGACGTTTGGCGGCGATGGACCGGCGAACGGCGACATCACCGCGACCGCCTCCCGCGTCGCGATCGGAACGCCCGCGTTCATGGCGCCGGAGCAAATGCTCGACGCGCGCCGCGCAACGCCACCGTCGGACGTCTACGGCGTCGGCGTTGTCTTGTATTATGCATCTTCTGGGATGCTCCCCTTCGAGGGGGACGAGCGCGAAATTGCGCGGCGGAAGCTCTCTGAAGAGGCACCTCCCCTCGATATCGGTCGTCACGATGAACTCGCGCTTCGCTTTGCGGACGTCGTCGGTCGGGCTGTTCGTCGCCGCCCCGATGATCGCTATCGTACCGCCGACGACTTCCTCGCAGGCCTTGTAGAACTACGTCAACTCGCAGCAGAAATGGACAAGCGACGCACCGCGTCGGCGGCGAGTTTGGCGCAAGGAGCCCCCGCGCATCGCCTCACGCCGCAGCCGTTTGTTCCTTACGGTGGCGCTCCGCCGCCGCCGCCGATGCGGGCGCGCCAGGCCACGATGCCCGACACACGCGCGCGCGCTCAATCGGTGAAATCAAACGGTGGAAACACCGGCGCGATCATCCTCGTCCTCACGATTCTCGTTGTGCTCGCCGCCGGTGGTGGCCTCTGGGCGGCTGGGGTCTTCACCAGCCACGGGCCGTGAGTCGTCCGTCGGTGACCGCTTGCGGCGGCGCAACGGGGAGACCCCATCGGTCGGCGTCGCTCCTTCTCGCGGTCGCCGCGGCCGCCTGCGTTCCCGAAGCGCCTCCGGCCCCCTCCTCGGCGGTATCGGTCCCCGAACTCGTGGTCGTTCCGGCGATCCACGTGCCTGCCACGGCGTCGAACCTTTTCGCACCCGCTGCAGACTGCACGCTTCCTGAGCCGGAGGCCGAGCTGCCGATCCTCAGCGATGTCGCTTATGGGGCGCATCCACGCCAGGTGTACGATTTGGCGCGCCCTTTCGGCGTACGAACGCGCGGCCTTCTTGTCATCGTTCATGGCGGCGGATGGACGTCCGGAAATAAGAAACTTTTCAGGCCTCTCTTAGGGAAGCTGGCGGCACGCGGCTACGCAGTCATTGCGACAAACTACCGCCTGGCGGCAGGTCCGAGCACAGCATTTCCGGCGGCTGTGAAGGATGTGCGCTGCGCGGTCCGTCACGCACAAGCGTATTTGTCGAAGAACAACGTGCACGTCCCTTTCGCCTATGTTGGGGCTTCGTCGGGAGGCCATCTTGCTTCCCTTGCGACGGTCGCCTTTGACGAATCGGCCTTTGATCCTGAAGCGAGCTGCGGAACTGCCGATCTACGCCCTGTCGGGGCGGTCGCCTATTATCCGCCGACCGAACTCGACACCGCGCCGACCCACTACACCTACGTGCCGATGACCCAGGCGGTCGACGAGTTCCTCCGGCACGGCGGCGGCGAACCGGACGGAAAGCACCCGCGCCCCCGCGACGACGAATGGCCGATCGCCGCAAAATTGGCGACGCCGAAGCACTTCGTGACTGCCGGCGACCCGCCGATCCTTTTCCTGCATGGTACACGCGATCACGTCGTTCCGATGGCCGACTCCGAGAACCTCGCCGCCGCCCTGCGTGCCGCCGCGGTGCCAAGCCGCGTGATCGCCATCGACGAAGGGCACGGGTTCGCGGTCTTCGGCACCAAGGGCAACGTCGCTCCGGCTACTTGCTCCGCGCTTGGGTTCCTCGACCACCTCTTCGCCGCCGCAACACCGGCGCCGGCAGCGTCTCGAAACCCCTGAAACTTTTTGGAGAATGTTCGATGCGCCGACTGTCGATGCTCGCCCTCTTTGCCTTTGGCGGCTGCAAAGCACGGACGCTCCCCGACGTCCCCGAGGCGGCTCATCACGTTTCGCCGGTGGTCGCGGAGACCGGCGATCCATCGAGCATCCCATCCACAGTTCCGGCCCCTTCCGCGCCGCCGTTGCAGACCTGCGCGCCGTTTCCCGAGGGGGCCTTCGCGCTCCCTCCTCTCGATGAATCGGTGATTGACAGCAAACTTCCCGCCATTGAATTTCCCGACCGCCTCGCCCGCTTTTATGCGCGAGCGGCGGAGGTTGCGCGAGGAACGGCAAAACAATCGGTGCGAATCGCCGTGTATGGCGATTCAAATATGACGATGGACTACATCACCGGTGGCCTCCGGCGCATGCTCCAGGGGAAGTACGGCGACGCTGGCCATGGCTTCGCGGGCATGACGCGCCCCTGGGGGTGGTACCGGCACATGGATGTGCGCCACGAACTCTGGGAAGGGGCGTGGAAGCCGCTCGCCGTCTCTACCCATCGGACGAATGATGGCCACTATTCTTCTGCAAATTTAGGCTCTGAAACCGACCATCCTGGCGCGTGGGCCTTCGTCGCGACGACCGACTCTCCCGATTCGCCCATCGGTCATTCCGTCTCGTCGATCGATCTTTTCTATCTCGCACGCCCGAGTGGCGGAACGTTCGCGGTAAAGCTCGATGGAACCGTGCAAGAGACGGTCGACACGAAGGCCGACAAAGCAGAAACCCGCTTCCGTCACTACGACGTCCCCGATGGATCTCACAAGATTGAGGTCGCACTTCGGTCGGGGAAGATTCGCGTGTTCGGCGCGGCGATGGAGCGCGACAAACCTGGCTACGTGATCGATTCCCTCGGAGTGGGGGCACTCAATTATGAGATGATGACCCACGTCTCCTCGGCTTCCCGGAAACCGATGCTTGAGCGTCGGAACTACGACTTGGTCATTTTCGCGATCGGCACAAACATGTTTTCGCCGAAGGACCACGAGTCGTGGATGAAGGACGTCTTTGGCGGCATCCGCGAAGCCCTTCCCGAGACACCGCTCCTCGTACTGAGTCCCCCGGACATCGAACTCAAATGGGAAGACAAGTGGAGCGATCCGCGGATTCCGAAGCTTGTTCAACAGTTACGCGAGATTTCTGACCGAAATGGTGCCGCCTACTTTGACTTCCGCGAGGCAATGGGCGGGAGCATGAGCATGCACAAACTCGCAAAGGCCGGCCTCGCGGAAGCAGATTTGATCCACTTCCGAAAGCCGGCCGGCATGCTCATGGGGACGCGCCTCGGACACGCCCTCTGGAACGATCTCGAGGCGTACACCAAAGAGCATCCTGAGGCGGGGTGCGCCCCACGTACGGCCGCCAGTCCCGTAGCGCACTGAAACGGAGCGCCGTCAGTACTCGATGTAGCTCGTGACCCGCAGCCCCGGGAGCAGTCCATCGCGGTCGTCGAGTTCGAAGACGACCTCAAGGATTTTCGTGTCGATTCGTTCGACGGGGTCGTCGGTCCGGATGTTCTTTCGCCCCATGCGATGGCCGATATCGACGACATGACCGCGGAAGCGCTTCCCCGGATAGGCGGTAAGAGTCGCAAACGCAGGGGCGCCCACTTTGAGCTTTGCCACGTCGCGCTCGTCAACGTCCATCCGTACGCGCAGCTTGGACGTGTCTCCGATAATCACAATTGGATCGCCACCTTGCGGATTGTAGTACTCGCCGGCGCGCAGCTTAAGCTGAAGAACCTCCCCCGCAATCGGGGCGCGAATTGTCAGTCGTTCAAAGGTCGCTTTCGCCTGATCGCGCCTCGCCTCGGCGGCACTTACACGCGCTTGGGCGGCCATGACGTCTTCCGAACGAGAGCCTGACACCGCCGCCTGTTTGCGCGCGTTTGCCGCCTCCAGCGCGCGCTGATCGGCTTCCGCTTGGCGCTTGGCCTTTTCAAGTTCGTCGGGGGTTGCTGCTCCACCGCCGGCGAGCGTCTCGATACGCGTCGCTTGGCTCTTCGAAAGTTCGGCGCGCGCCCGTGCGCCATCGGCGTCGGCGACGATCGCGTCGCGGTCCTCCCGCCGAAGCCCGCGCGTCGTCCGCAGGAGCTCCGCCTTGGCTTGCCCGAGGTCCCCCTCGGCCGCGGCGAGGTTCGCCTTCTCGGCGTCGCTCTCCATTTCGGCAAGCGGGGCACCTGCGTCAACCTTGTCCCCTTCTTTTACGAAAACATGCGCAATTCGGCCGGGGACGTGACTCGAAACTTTCGTCTCGCGATCCTTCGGCTCAATCACGCCATTTCCGGCAACGAATTGGCCGGTCGGCACGTCGACCCGTTCATCGGTGCCACCGGTCTTTAGGACCGCCGTTCGCTTCGACTTCTCGCGGTCTTTCGCGATCGGCACCGTCTGTCGTCCGCCTGCCATCGTCTTGCCGATGGCAAAAACGCAGAGGAGGAGCAGCGCGAGGCCGAAGTATTTGGAACTGAAGAATCCTCGAAAACCCTGGAAGTTCATCGACATGTACTCTGCTTTTCTGGTCGCTTCGAGCAAAGGAAGCTACGCGTGATCGCCCGGTTGAATGAGGCCGTCCTCGATATTCACGATGCGATCGGCGAGGTGGAAAATACGATTGTCGTGGGTCACGACGACCACGGTATGCCCGTGCTCCTTCGCGAGTTGGCGCAGCGTCTCCGTGATGGCGAGGCCGTTCTGGGCGTCGAGCGCTGCCGTCGGTTCGTCGGCCAAAATGAGCGGCGGTGACCCGGCAAGCGCTCGGGCAATGGCGACGCGCTGCCGTTGGCCCCCGGAAAGGTCCCGGGGCAGGCTTGCCGTCTTTTCTCCAAGACCGACCTCCGCCAACTTCCGTCGCGCCTCTGCGGACGCCTCGGCGACGCCCATCCCGCGAAGACGCAGAACGAGGGAGATGTTCTCTTCGGCGGTCAGCGAGCCGATGAGATTGTGCGCTTGAAAAATAAAGCCGATATGGGAGAGCCGAAGCGCCGCCAATTCGCTCTCTTTCGGCTGAGAGAGGTCCTGGCCGAGGAGACGGACTTCGCCACTCGTTGCATTAAGTACGCAACCGAGAATAGAGAGTAATGTCGTCTTTCCGCTGCCGGAGTGGCCGCATATCATGACGAATTCGCCGCGCTTTGCTTCGAAATCGACCCCCTTCAACGCTTGAAAGGCGGTCGCCCCGGAGCCATAGGTCTTTGTGACCTTCCGTACAACAATGGCAAGTTCTTCCGAGGAACTCATCGAAACACCATGGCCGGTTCGACGCGCCGGAGACGGAGAAGCGCGAGGCTTGATGCGAAGATACACATGCCGATCATGACGAAGAAGGTTCCAAACGTAAGCCACGGGGGCAGAACGAGGGCCAGCTTGGCGCTACGGATTCCCGCCGCCATGCGCGTCACCAACGCGAGGCCGAGGATTGAGCCGATTCCGCCGTAGGCGAGCGACTGGACAAAGAGGAGCATCCCGAGATCGCCGTTGGTGACGCCGATCGCCTTCAACGTGCCAAACTCGCGAATATTGTCGACAACGCTCGAGAACATCGAGAGCGAAACAATGACGAAACCGACGATGAGCCCGAAGATGGTGCTCGTCCCGAAGGTGATGCCAATCGCGGTCTTCGTCAGGATGTTCTTCACAATCATCCCTTTGAATTCGTCCTTTGTGACGACGACCGAGGAACTCATCTTCGATTGAATGCCCGCTTTTACTGCCTGAAGGTCGGCCCCCTTTTTCGCGCGAACCGCGATGTAGGAGGCTTGATCGTTTGGCGTCTTGAGAAGCTCACGGGCAAGCTCGTAGTCGGCAAGCGCGTAGCTCGGGCCGAACGGGATAAGCCCGTAGGTGAAGCCGCCGACGGTCACGTTTCGGTTGCCGACCTCGCGCACGCTCCCAAGGTTTAAGCCCCCGAGCGTTTCGCGTTCCGAGTCTTCAAAGATCATCGTGTCGGGACGATTGAGTGAGTCGAGTGAGCCATTAATCAATTGCCATTCGGACTCCAGCCGGCGCGGGAACTTTGTGCCGACGACTGTGACCCCCTCGGTCCCCCCTTTCGGCAATTTTACCGTGGATGCTCCGAGGAGCATCGGCTCCGCCCAGACCACGCCCGGCGTCGTTTCCGCGATAGCGGCATCGGTAACCGGGAGGACTTTCCCCGGGGCGAAGGTCTCCGCACCCGCAGGAATGATCCAGAGATCCATCCCTGTGATCTCCAGCATCATTTGATTCTTGTAGATGAGGCCTAGGAAGGTCCCCAGCTGTTGGTTGGACAATACAACGGCGAAGACGACGCCGAACAACGTCCCCGCCATTTTCAGTTTGTCGTGGAACATCATGCGCAGGCCGACCTTCGCCATCGCCGCGAAGCGCGCAAAGAAGCCGGCACGTTTGCTGGCGAGCTTCGTCGTGCTCATTGCGAACGGTCTTTCGACGCCGACGCGGCGAGCCGAAGCGCCGTCCGCGCATAGGCGAGATTTGCATCGGCCTGAATGCGATTTACTTCGCTTTGAAAGGCTTGCCGATCGGCCTGAAGGACGTCGAGTTGAAGCGCAGTTCCGGCATCATAACGCTCTTTGGCGAGCCGAGCCGCGCTGCGGTTTGCCGACTCTTCCGCCCGTGCGGCTCGTGCATTTGCTGTTTGAGCGGTCACGAAGTCCCAGGCATCTTTGATCTCATCGGTGCGCGCACGGAGGACTCTTTCCTCGCGAATCGCTTGGACTTTTGCCGCAGAAGCTTGTGCCTCACTTGCCGAGATATTCGAGGCATCGAGGCGCCAGGTGATGTTTGCTTGGATCTGATAAACTGCACTTCGCCCGGCGAAACCGGTTGCGTTCGTGAAGTGCTCCTGAGCGGTTGCCCCGAGCGTCGGCAATAGTGTGTAAGTTGCAGCTTTCGCGCTCGCGTCCTGGGCACGGGCGTCGGCGGCTGCGGCACGCGCGAGTGGGTGCCCCTTTTCGCCGCCGAGGAAGGTCGCAACCGGAGCCTCCTCATGAAGGTCATCCGAAGGAACTTCCCCGCCTTTTTCCGGCTCCAGTCCCGATTGCGTCGCCAAGATGCGGGCCGCCGCGCCCGCCAAATAGTTCGCTTGCGCGAGCGTCTGCTTCGCCCGCTCGACCTCCGCGACGGCCCGCTCCTTGTCGAGCGCGGTGGCGATGCCGGCGGCCCGACGCTGCTCGATAACAGCAAGGTTTGACTCGTCGGTAGCAAGGGTGCGCTCTGCGGCGCCAACGACGGCCCGCGCCGCCAGCAGATCGAAATAGCTCTTCGTGATGGTTCGTTCGACGTCCACCTGGGTCGATTCCGCGCGAAGGGCGGCTGCTTCGGCGCTCGCCTCACCCGCAGACTTTCTCTTCCATGCGGCGAGATCGACGATAGGAACCGCCAAAGTGATATTGCCATCTAGCTGATTGTAGGCGGTGATGATTCCTTTGCGGGGAGCACCGCCGGTCGTCGACGGGATCGTGACCGCGGCCTCGTACTGGTTGTGCGTGTACGTGCCGACTGCGGTGAGTGTTGGCAGCAATTTCCGGCCTGCTTGAGCCGCTTCGGCGTTCCTTTGCTCCACGAGTGCTGCGGCCTCGCGGGCATCGAAGTTGGAGCTGTGCCCGCGCTGCACAAAGGTAGAAAGAGGCTGAAGGGCGAAGCTATTTTTCGAGAAGATGGCGATGCTCGAGAGCGCCACGATCTGGCCTACGCGACGCGGGATTGCCTTCAAATGCTTCATTGCGGGCTCTTTTTTACAGGCCGTCGCTTGGGAGTCGGCGGCACCGGAGGGGCGATTCCTGGCCACAGCTGATCAGCCAAGGCGCCGAGAAATCGAGGCACGGGAAACGGGGTTATTTGCTCGGGATCAAACACGAAACGGAAAAAGAGATGCTGCCATAGGGCTCCGGAGATCACCCGAGCGAGGACGTCGGTGTCGGTCGCGGAGGCGAGGTGTCCTGCGGCCGCCTGGGCGGCGAAATAGGCGGAGAGTGCAGCGATTCGTTCGAGGGGGCGTGGTCGCGGGCCACGGAGCGCCTCGGGGAGCTCTTCGGGGCTTGTAAGGTGGGTGAAGCTCATCGCCGCCATCGGAACGTGTCGAGCGAAGTTCTCGTCGAGCTGCTTGAGCAACGCTTCGAAGCGCTCACGATTTAACGGAATATCGGTCGAAGGGAGTGCTGCCTCCCCCTCGCCAAAGCAGCCGCTCGCGGCGGCGCGGAGGAGAGCCGCTTTCGACCCAAAGCGCTTGAAGAGCGTCCCCTCGGAGACACCGGCGCGCGCCGCGACCTCGGCGGTCGTCGTCCGAATGCCACGTTCAAGGAAGACCGCACGGGCGGCTTCGAGGAGGTCTTCGTCGCGGAATCGGGGCGGGCGTGCCATCGGGATGAATAAGTGAGCGGCTACTCACTTACGGGATTGCGCTTCGTAGAGGAGGGGCGGTTCTTCGTCAAGCGCCCTTCAACAGGGGCCGCGCGCGTCTGCGGGCGCGTCGACAGGCATCCGAACAGGTCGTGATTTCCTGCCAGCAGCGCCCCCATTTCTTTCGCCACGCAAAAGGGCGCGCGCAGACAATGCAGAGTTTGCTGGGTAAATTCGACTTCGCTACGCCGCGCATTCTCCATCGATTCCGAAGGCGGCGGTGCCGTTGCGCGGGAATCTGGTCAGCGCCCGTCGGTCGCGGTAGCTGTCGCCGACCATGTTTCGTGCACGCACCCCGCTCGTCTTTTGCGTTGCCCTCGCGTTTGCCGGCTGCCGAGACGGGCGTGCCATCCAGAGCGATGACGCACGGACGAAGGCGGCAACAGCATCTGCACCCGCGCCGACACCGGCCCTTGAAGCAAGCGGCGCCCCCTCCGGGGTTGCGTCTGTTTCCCCTGTAAATGCAGCAGTTGTGGCCGTTGCAGCCAGTGCGAGCGCGACGCCTGCCGCTTCCGTTGCACCGGCCGCGCCCCCCGCTCCGAAGGCCACCCGCCGCGCTGGCGCGACGGGGCCGCTCGAGCTGTGGACGATGGGGGATTCCACGGCCCAGCCGGTCGGGCAAGCCCTCGAGAACATTGCCCACAGCGACGGTCGTTTCAAAGCGCGTACTTTCTTCAGAAACTCCAGCGGCCTCGTGAATCAGAACAAAGCCGATTGGTACGACATTGCGAAGAAGGAACTCGCGACAGGCGCTCCGGACATCCTCGTCGTTAGCCTCGGCCCGAACGACGCCATGGATCTCACGTCGAAGGACAAGAAGGAGCGCTACACGCTCGCCAGCGACGGCTGGACCCACGAATACGCGCGCCGCATGGTCGGATTTGCGAAAATGTTCGAGGACAAAGGGGTGCGAGTCTATCTCTCTGGCCACGTCTTCGATCCGGAGAAGAAGCACGCGCCGATGATGAAGGCGGTCGACAGCGCGCTGGCGGAGGCGGGATCGGCGTTGGAGAATGGAGCCTTCTTCGACACCTTCGCGCTCTTCACGAACGCCGATGGGACCTTTCAGGAGCAGGCCGAAGGGCCCGATGGGAAGCTGGCGGCGACGCGCGGCCACGATAAACTTCATTTGACCGGTGCCGGCGGGCACGCAGCGGCAAAGGCATTGTGGGCAAAGATTGTGGACGATTTCGCGCTGCCACCGCCGGAAAAAGTCGAAAAGAAAAAGTAGGACGGCAAAGCAGGACGGCGGTGCCCCTTGCCAGCGAGCGAGCAAACGAGTTGAGTCGCTCGCCGATGAACCCCCTCGGTCGCTCCCGCGTCGTCTATCCCCTCGTTCTCGCACTCGTTTCTTCCGCGTATGCTTGCGGCGGTGGCGAGGCAAAGCCGGTCGCTTCTGTGCCTCCGCCGAGCGCCACCCCTTCCGCGACGGTCGTCGCGCCGCCGGCAGTCCCAAAAGGGCCGCTCGCTGGGAAAATGCTCGGCCTTGACGCTGACGACGAGGCGGCTCTCGATCGTGCGACGAGCCCTTGCGACGACTTCTACCAATTCGCCTGCGGCGGCTGGCTCGCGAAGACGAGCATTCCCGATGACGAGAGCACCTGGATGCGGAGCTTCTCGACGATCCGCCTGAAGAACGAACTCCTCCTCAAGGAGGTCCTTGAGAACGCCGCCGCCGTCGCGAAAGACCCGAAAAAGGCCGGGAAAGACAAGGCGGACGCCGACACGCTCCGGCTTGGAAATTTCTATGCATCCTGCATGGATGAAGCGACCCTCGACAAGCTCGATGGCAAGCCGCTCGCCGCCGACCTCGCTGCCGTTGCGAAGGCGAAGACGGCGAACGATGTCGCCAAGATCGTCGGCAGCTTCCACGCGCGCGGGTTCGCCCCCTTCTTCGGCATCGGCTCGATGCAAGACTTGGGTGACGCGACGAAGGTCGTCGCCGGCGTCGACCAGTCGGGCCTCGGGCTTCCCGATCGCGATTATTACCTGAAGGCTGACGGGAAGTTCCCCCATCTTCGTGACGCCTACACCGCCTACCTTACGTCGCTCTTTAAGCTCGCTGGCGAGAAGGACGCGGCCGGTCTCGCAGCGCAAGTTCTCGCGTTTGAGACGAAGCTCGCGACCGCCCAGATGACCAAAGAAGATCGTCGCGAGCCGAAGAAGCTCAATCATCCGATGACCGCCGACGCATTGGCAAAGCAGGTCCCCGATTTTGCGTGGAAGACCTACTTCTCGGCGCTCGGTTCGGCACCGGCGAACTTGAACGTCGCTCAGCCCGATTATGTGGCGACCGTCGCCAAGCTCGTCGCGAAGGAGGAGAAGCCGGAAGTTCTCCGTGCCTATCTCGCTTCGGTTCTGCTTCGTGGATCGGCCGCAGCCCTTGGAAAATCGTGGACCGACGCCCAGTTCGCCTTCGCGAAGGAGCTCCGCGGTCAGAAGTCCCAGCCGCCGCGGTGGAAGCGCTGCGTCCGTGCCACCGATGGTGCCGTCGGCGAAGCGCTCGGCAAGGCCTTCGTGCAGAAGACGCTTGGCGACCAGGGCAAGACGACGACGCGCGACATGGTTGTCGCCATTGAAAAAGCGATGGGCGAGCGTTTGAATAGCCTCGTCTGGATGGACGATGCGACGAAAACCAACGCCCGCCAGAAGCTCGCGAAGGTTGCGAATAAGATCGCGGCGCCCGATAAATATCGCGACTACAGCGCCCTGAGCTTCAAACCGGGGAGCTACTACACCAACGCGATCGCTTCCGACGCCTTCGAGGTGAAGCGTCAATTGGCGAAGGTCGGCAAGCCGGTCGACCGCGGCGAGTGGTACATGACGCCCCCCTCGGTCAACGCCTACTACGACCCGTCCATGAACGAGATGGTCTTCCCGGCCGGGATTCTCCAGCCCCCCTTCTTCAGCGCCTCCGCGCCGCGGGCGAAGAATCTCGGGAGCATCGGCATGGTCATGGGGCACGAGCTGACCCACGGCTTTGACGATGAGGGGCGCCAATTTGACGGCGACGGCAACCTCCGCGACTTCTGGACGCCGAAGGCGGGCGAGGAATTTGTTCAGCGCGCCGCCTGCGTCGAGAAGCAATTCAGCGACTTCCAAGTCAACGGTGACCACGTCAACGGCAAGCTGACCCTCGGCGAGAACATCGCCGACCTCGGCGGTATCGCACTCGCCTACGCGGCGCTCACGATGGAAAACCCGAAGGCGGCCGTCGCCACGGGCGACCAGGCGACCGACGCCCAGCGCTTCTTCCTCGGCTTCGCCCAGGGGTGGTGCGGCAAGTACACCGACGAGGCGATGAAGACGCTCGTCACGACGAACCCCCATTCACCGCCGAAATTCCGCGTGAATGGGCCGCTTGTGAACACGCCCGTCTTCGCCCAGGCCTTTGGCTGCACGGCGGGGCAGCCGATGGCACGCACGGAAAAGAACCGCTGCCAGATCTGGTGAGCCACGTCTCTGCTCTGGAGACAAACGCACTTTCGTGAACGGAAAAAGCGTCGCATTCTCGAAAGAGTGCGACGCCTTTTCTGTTTGAAGCTCGCGCTTCATATGCCACTCAGGGGCAGTTGTAGGTCGCGTAGGAGACCCCTTGCTCGCTCCGAACGGCGGCGACCAGACCCCCGCTTTCGCGGACGGCGAAGTCCCGGAAGCTCTCCCACGGGGGATTTTCCACGGCGAGCGTGAACGAGCCGCGAACGTTCCCCGCGACGTCGAGGCAGACGGCCCAGTTCGTGTAATCTGCAGGCGTTGACCCGGCAAGGAGCACGACCCAGAGCGTCCCGTTCTTCTCGCTGTCGACGAAGCCGACCGCGGAAAGTTCAGCAGGGAAGCGGAGTTCCCGCGTCCAGAGGTGGATCCCTTTGCGGTCGGCGAGGTTCACCCAGGCGCGCCCGTCGTCTTCGTTGGTGATGCCGGCGGAGAGGAGCCCTTTGCCGTCGCGGGTCGGAATACCTGCGATTTCGGTCCGCTCTTTCGCCGCGCTCCCGTCCGTGCTTCCGAGGCGCAAGAGAGGACCGCCACCGTTCCGCTCGACGTAGACGTCGCTCCCGTCGACAAAGACCCGGGACACGTCCCTAGCGTCGTCGATACCTGTACCCTGCAGGGGAAATCTTCCGCGGACGTGGCCGTCGGGACCGAGCACGGAAACCTCTTTGTTTTCTTTCGCGTCGAGAACAGCGAGGGAGCCATCTTCGCCGCGGGCGATGTCTTGGGCGGTCCGGCCGGGGAGCGGGATCGCCTTGCCGCCGATCGTCAGGAGCCTGGATTTTTCCTGGTCGAGGACGAGGAGATCGTCGCCGGCGACCACAAAGGAGCCGGGGGCGATCGGGGCGCCATTCGCCGCTTTCCCGCGACCGAGCGCGTCCTCGCCGGTGCCAAAGGGGACGACCTTCAATGCCGCTTCTTTCGCGGTTGCCGAAGGGGTTGCCGTTGCAACCACCGTGAGCGGCGCCGACGGCGGAGCGGCCGCCTTTGCTTCCCGCGGCGCCGATGCGCTCGCGCTCGCGGGCAGTTCGGCGGCCGGTCGCGCCCCGAAGTGCGTGAGCGCCACGTAACCGCCCGCGGCCGCGAGGGCGAGAATACCGCCGAAGAGAATCGCTCCGCGTTTCATCGTTCCGTTTCTGCCCCCGGCGTGGAAACGCCGCAAGTCAAACCGTGTTTATTTTGACCACAAACGAGAAAACGGAGGACCGATGCCTCCGTTTCTCGCGCCACTCAACCGCGTATCCTCAGAGCGTCGTCGGCATGAAGACGTAGGGGCTGCCGCAGGTCTGCTTGATCGAACCGCAGTAGTCCGAGCAGGCGCGCTTGGACGAGTCGTCGACCGCGATCTCGATGTGGCCGTATTTGCTGTTGTATCCGCACTGGCCGCGGCGCCAGCCGATGACGCTCCCCTTGGGGATGTCGTTCGCCGAGACGCCGACCCGCTTGAAGCCGACGCGGTTCTGGTAGCTCGTGCTGCCGGCCATGTATTCGGAGATGTCGATCGCGTTGTTGCGGTACCAGCTCACGCCGTTCGGGACGACGCCGGAGCGCTCCACCGAGTTCGACACTTCGAGGGCGCACCAGCCGCCTGACGAATAGCCGTCCCGACGAAGCGCCGTCCTCGCCAGCTGGGCGCCGCGCGAAGCGCTGTAACCACCTGGATTTCCAGAAGATCCACCGGTGCTTCCGCCGGTGCTCCCGCCGGAGACCTTCGTGAGGTAGCTCGTGTGCGCCCAGCCGTCGTAGCCGGAGAAGCGAACCGCAACCCAAGCGTTCCCGCCGCTGGCGGCGCGGACGGTAACGGTGGCCCCTTCGGGCATCACGCGGAGGACGCTGCCGTTCGTCGATGCGCTGTTGCGGAGGTTCAGCGGGGAAGTCGTGCGGAGCGTGGTTCCGGCGGCGTAGGTCGGCCCCGTGGAGGCGAGTTCGTCGGCGTCCGACGTGACGATGTCCGAGGCGCTGTCTGACGGGTTCGAGCAGCCGACGAGGGTGGTGAGGGTGGCGGTTGCGGCGAGGAGGAGGGCGGTGGCGAAGCGCATGTCTCCTTCGCTACACGGCCCGGTCCCTTGGATCGCGCGCGGCCCATCGTTGGTTCCTGCGCGCCCCGGATCGCGTCAGCCCCGGTTCATGATCGCGTCGGCGACGGCGTCGGGATGGGAGATTGGCAGGAGGTGGCCGGCTCCGGGGAGGACGGTGACCGTCGCGTTTCGCAGGCGCCCGAGAGCGCGCGCAACCGCCTTTGGTGGCTCCCGCGTCGTCGCGCCGACGACCACGTGAATTGGCGCTTTGAAATCGAGCAAGTCGGCGGTCGCGCGGTCGTGATTACGGGTCGCTACGAGTTCCTGCCGCATGCGAGGAACAAGCGAAATTGCTGATTTTTTTGCCGAAGGCGTCATCGAGTTCCACGCGTTTGGCCCGCTCCACCGATGGATAAAGCCGGCGATCGCCGCTTCGTCGTTGGGCGCCCGGAGGACCGCTTCGTAGGTCTCGTTCATGTCGGCGAAGCCGGCCGGCTCGTCGTTCTCGAAGAGGAGTCGCGAAGCGACCGGGTCGAGCAACGTGACCATTGCGACCTGTTTCGTGCTCCGAGCAACGTGCAGGGAAAAGAGGCCACCGAGCGAATGACCGACGATCTGGAAAGATTGATCGCCGAAGGCGGCACGCGCGCCAGCAAGGAGGTGATCGACCTCCGCCTGCAGCGAATATGCTGAATCCTGCACCGGCGTGCCGTCATAACCGAGACGATCAAATGCAGCAGTTTCAAGCCCTCGAGCAAGAAGGCGCCGATTCAATCCACGAAAAGTGATCGCTCCGAGCGCTGTGCCGTGGACGAGAAGGGCCGGGAGCATTGTCAGAGTTTTTCGAGATTCAAATGAAAATGGGGCTCGGGACCGCTCCGCTCGTCGATCAGGCCGACGCCCGTTTCGGCAGCGACCGCCGCGCGGAACGCCGCCTCTTGGGTGCTGCTCATGCCCCGCGAGCGGATGTCGACGGCGCCGCGCTGGAGGTGCCGCGAGATGAAGACGCCGCGGGCGACCTGCGCCTCAATGATCGCCGTCATCGCCTTTTCGATCTTGGCGCGCGAGAGCTTCTCTTCGCGCCCCTCGTCGTAAGCTTTGCGGATCTCGGTGAGAGCGGCGCCGTTTTCGTAGACGGCTCCGCCATCGCCTTTGTGGTTGAATTTCCCGTACATAAGCTGCGCTTGGCGCAGGGGGGAGCGCGTTCCGCCGGTCGCCACGAGCTTCTGGTGCGTGGCCGTTTGGTACGCCTCCGCGATGTGCACGAGCGCCTCCGTGCGCGACTCGTTCAGCTTGAGTTCGCGCGCCCTCACGATGAGATACTTGCTCTTTACACGCTTCGCGCCATCGTCTTCGGCGTCCTTCTTCGCGTGCTTTTTGTCGGCTTTCTCGGCCTTGTCAGCCTTCTTCGCCGGCTTCTCCTCGTCCTCAGAACCTTCGGCCTTCTCGGCTTTTTCCGTCTTCGCGGCCGCTTTCGGCTTCGCGATGGCAGCCCCTTCCAGGCTCCATGCAAGGGAGATGGCGAACGGCAGGGCACGGAGGAGAGGGCGGAGCGTCATAGGGGCGTCCGCCAGTTGCCACGCCCCCTGCGCCGCGTCAAATCCTTCAGAAGGAGGCGTCGAGGACGACGTCGCCGGAAACACCGACCTGGTAGGCGGAGACGCGGCGCTCGAAGAAGTTGGCGAGCTCCTGGACGTCTTGGAGATCGAGGAAGGCAAACGGGTTTTTCGTTCCGAAATGCTTCGGCATTCCAAGAGCTTGCAGGCGCAAGTCGGCGACGTGGCCGAGGTAGTCGCGCATGTCGGCGAGGCCGAGCCCGATCACCCGCGACGAATCACCCGGCGTCGTCGCCCCGAGGAGATCCTCGGCAAATTGGAGTTCGCAGGCGACCGCCTCTTCGAGCATCGTTACGATTTCCGCCTGGAGCTCGGCGTCGAAGAGGTCCGGTTCTTCGCGGCGTACCGTCTCAACGACGGTGAACGCAAACGCCATGTGGGCGCTTTCGTCGCGAAACACCCAGTTTGTTCCGGCGGCGAGACCGTGGAAGAGGCCGCGGGACCGCAAGAAGTAGACGTAGGCGAAGGCGGCGAAGAAGAAGAGTCCCTCGACGCACGCCGCAAAACAAATGAGGTTCTTCAGGAACATGCGGCGGTGCTCGCGTGTCTCCAAACGCTCAATTCCTTCGATCTGCGCCATCCAGCGGAAGCAGAACTCGGCCTTCTGGCGGATCGACGGGATGTGCTCAATCGCGTCAAAGGCCGCCGCCCGCTGCTCGGGATCGGGGATGTAAGCGTCGAGCAGGGTAAGGTAAAACTGGACGTGGAGCGCCTCTTCATAGAGCTGGCGCGACAGGTACATCCGCGCCTCGGGGGCATTGATGTGCTTGTAAAGATGGAGAACAAGATTGTTCGAGACGATCGAGTCGCCGGTCGCGAAGAAGGCGACGAGGCGCTCGATTAGGTGGCGCGTCGCCGGGTCAGTCTTCGAGCGAAGATCCATGACGTCGGTCGAAAAGTCGATTTCATCGACGGTCCACGTATTCCGAATCGCCGCTTTGTAGCGATCGAAGAAATCCGGATAGGCCATCGGCCGAAGCGTGAGGCAGAGCCCCGGGTCGAGCAAATGAGCGGGCCGTGCGGAGCCCGATAGAAACAGTTCTGCACTCATTGACACGCCTCGCAGGATTCGGGGTTTTCGAGGGAGCACGCGATGACCTCGGCGCTCTTGAAGGTCTTCACTTCCGGCGTAGGGCTCTCGTGGACCGTCGTCTTCGCGATGCGTGTCGCCGGTCGCGAACGGAGGTAGTAGGTCGTCTTGAGCTTCTTCTTCCAGGCGTAGAAATACATGGAAGAGAGGGCGCCAATGTTCGGTGTCTCCATGAAGAGATTCAGCGACTGTGACTGATCAATGAAGGCGCCGCGATCGGCCGCCATGTCGATCAGCGACCGCATCGGGATCTCCCAGACGGTGCGGAAAACCTGACGCAAATCGGCAGGGATCTCCTCGATCGCCTGCACGGAGCCTTCCGCGAGCTTGATCTTGTTGCGCATGTCGTCGGTCCAGAGGCCACGCTCCTTCAATGCGCCAACCAGGTAACGATTGACCTGCAAGAAGTCCCCGGAGAGCGTCTCTCGTTTGAAGAGGTTCGAGAGCTGGGGCTCGATGCACTCATAGGCGCCGGCGATCGATGCGATCGTCGCCGTCGGGGCGATTGCCACGAGGAGTGAGTTGCGGAGCCCGGAGGTCTTGATGCGCTCGCGGAGGGCGTCCCAGCGGGCGGTATCCTTCGGCGTGATGCCCCAGGCGTCGAACTGGAGTTCGCCGCGTGCCGCACGCGTATCCTTGAAGGTTGCGTGAGGTCCGCGTGCCACGAAGGAGGGCTGGTCGGCAGTTTCTTCTGCTTCTTCAGCGAGTTCGCAGGACGCCGAGAGCGCGTGGAAGTAGATTTCCTCGGCCACGTGGGCGGACAGCGCGCGCGCCTCTGGGGCATCGAAGGCGTAGCCGAGCTGGAAGAACAGGTCCTGGAGCCCCATCACGCCGAGCCCGATCGGGCGCCACTTGAGGTTCGACTGCTTCGCCGTCGCGATCGGGTAGAGATTCCGATCAATCACGCGATCGAGCTGGCGAACGGCGATTCGGACGGTCCGGGCGAGCGTCTCATCATCGAAGGAGAGCGTCCTATCGGCCCCCTTCTTCAAATGGCGACCGAGCTGGATGGATCCGAGGTTGCAAACGGCAGTCTCGTCAGCATCGGTGACCTCAAGGATCTCCGTGCACAGATTCGACAAATGGACGACCCGCCCCGGGAGCGCCGTCTGGTTGCAGGCGCGGTTGGAGGCATCTTTGAAGGTGATCCAGCCATTTCCGGTCTGCGCGAGGGTGCGCATCATCCGGGCATAGAGGTCACGCGCGCGCATCTTTTTGACGGCCTTCCCAGCTTTTTCTGCGGCGACGTAGGCCGCTTCGAAGGCTTCGCCGTACAGATCGGGGAATTCGGGGACTGTCTTCGGGTCAAACAAGGACCATTCTTCGTCCGCTTCGACGCGGCGGAAGAACAGATCGCTGATCCAGTTGGCGAGATTGAGATTGTGGGTGCGTCGAGCGTCATCCCCGGTGTTCTCGCGAAGTTCGAGGAATTCCTCGATATCGGCGTGCCAGTTTTCCAGGTAGACGCAGCAGGCACCTTTGCGCTTACCGCCTTGATTGACGGCGGCGACGCTCGCGTCGAGGGTCTTCAGCCAGGGGACGATCCCGTTCGAATGACCGTTCGTGCTTACGATCAAAGAACCACGGGAACGGACGCGGTGGAAGGCGAGGCCGATACCGCCCGAGAACTTCGAAAGAAGCGCAACGTCGGTGTACTTCCGGTAAATATCTTCGAGCTTGTCTTCCGGCGAGTCGAGCAGGAAGCAGCTGGAGAGCTGCTCGTGCATCGTCCCCGAATTAAAGAGCGTCGGTGAGCTCGGCAGGTAGGCGAGTTCTGCAAAGAGTCCGAAGAGATCGGTCGCGTCCGCGAGGGCGCGTTCGGCGCGGACCGTGTTGGTCGGAGTCCCCAAGGAGAGCGCGCAGGCGATGCGGAGGAAGAAACGCGGCGCCGTCTCAAGGGGGATTCGCAGCGTCGGATGGCGCAGCAAATAGCGGTCGTACACGGTACGAAGACCGAAATAATCAAAGGCGATAAAGCGCTCGCCACCGAGCGCATCGACGAGGAGCGTATTGAGCGCCTCCTCATGGCGACCGACGAACGCCACCAGATCCTTGCGAACCAGCCCCTGCTCGCAGGCAATGGTGAGCCCTTGGAGGAAGCTCGTCGCCCCTGTGCTGCGGACTTCGTCTTCCAGGGATGCGGTCAACAGGGAGGCGGCGAAGCGCCCGTAGTTCGGCTCTTCGGCAACAAATGCGGCCGCTTCGTTGACGGCGAGCGTGTCAAAGGCGGCGAGGGGAGCCCCTGAGTAAAGGCCATCGAGGGTCTTCGCTGCGACGCGACCGACATCGACGTCGGGGACCGGACGGGCCGCAAAGCGCGCGCGTTGTGCGAGGCGCTCGGTCGCCTTCGCGACATCAAAAGAGGTCGACTCGCCGCTTCCGTCACGGAGGTCGAGGGCGTTCTTCGGGTCGCGGGAATTCCAGGTCGACAGGCTCATCGGTGCTCTCGTGGCGAGGGGGTGCCGGAAGCACACCGCGCGCGCCGGCTGCCACGGAGCAGCGGGCCAGGAGCGGCAGCGAAGAACGAGCAGCGCGGCGTGGGCATCGCCGAACATTTGTTCCGTATCGACCGGTACCCACTACCTATCGTGGTGACGGCCCTTCGGCAACACTACAGATTGATGCAATGTCCAAGTATTCTCGCGATTTCTCCGTGAATTCGTCGAGACCCGCGGGATCGCTCTGCCGGTTCCTGACGCAATTCGTCAGGGATTTCCGTGCGGATCGACGCTACGGACGTGCTTCTTGCAAATTTAAGTAGTTGCGGGATGCAGCCTTCGCGTGGCTGTCCGGTGATCCGCCGGAATTTGCGCCCTTCGCCGATCGCGCGCATTCGTCGTCGGCGGACCGTTTGCTAGCGACGGCGCCGATGCCCCTTTTCGAACCGCTGGTCCTCCGCGAACTCACCCTCAAGAATCGGATCTTCGTCTCGCCGATGTGCCAGTACGCGGCGAAGGACGGGCTCGCCGATGCGTGGCACCTCGTGCACCTCGGGAGTCGCGCCGTTGGGGGGGCCGCACTCGTCATGGTCGAGGCGACCGCCGTCGCGGAAGAGGGGCGGATTTCGCCCGGAGATCTCGGTTTGTGGAACGACACCCAGGCGCAAGCGCTCGCGCCCATTGCTGCGTTTGTCACGGCCCAGGGGGCGGCCCCTGCGATCCAGCTAGCCCACGCCGGCCGCAAAGGTTCGACGGCCCGCGGCTGGGACAAAAACCCGCTAGCGGCGAGCGAGGCATGGACGCCGGTCTCTCCAACCAGTGAGCCTTTCGCGTCCGATTATCCGACGCCCCGTGCCCTCTCAATCGCCGAAATTGAAGCGATACCTGCGCAATTTGCGGCGGCTGCCCACCGTGCCCGTGCCGCCGGCTTCCAGGTCGTCGAGATCCACGCCGCCCACGGCTACCTGCTCCACCAGTTCCTTTCGCCGGCGGTCAACACGCGGACCGACGACTACGGCGGATCCTTCGAAAATCGGACGCGCCTCCTCCGTGCCACGATCGCCGCGGTCCGTGCGGCTTGGCCGGCCCATCTCCCCGTATTCTTGCGTATTTCTGCGACCGACTGGCTCGAGTTCGAAGAGCCCGCGCGCCCATCGTGGACGGTCGCTCAAAGTGTGCAAATTGCATATATCGCCAAGACGCTCGGCGTCGACTTCATCGATTGCTCGAGCGGCGGCGCGGTTCCCGGCGTGAAGATCCCCGTCGGGCCCGGCTACCAGGTTCCATTTGCTGCAAAAATTCGTGCCGAAGCAGGCATCGCGACGGGCGCCGTCGGCTTGATCACCGGGGCCGCTCAGGCCGATGCCATCGTCGCCACCGGTCAGGCCGATGCCGTCCTCCTCGCGCGCGAGCTCCTGCGCGACCCCTACTGGCCCCTCCGCGCCGCGGCGACGCTCGGGATCTCTGCCCCATGGCCGCGCCCCTACGAGCGTGCCGTTCCCGCCGGGCCCGGTGAGGCGCCAGATCGGAAAACGCGTCTATGAATCTCGCTACCCAACTCCCTAAATTTGAAGGACTTCGTGGCGAACGCGTCGCCGCTTCCCCCCAGTTCGATCGCGAAGCAGGTCGCTTTCGGAACCGGGCGAGTCTCGCCGAGCCGCGCCCCTCGATGGGCACGATCCTCGAATTTTTTCGAGGGTCTGACGATCGGGAACCGACGACGCCGCTTCCTGTGGTCGACCCGCGCCCCGGCTGGTCGCGCCCCTGCGGCGGCGGCGTTCGCACGACGTGGCTCGGGCACAGCTCAGTCTTACTTGAGCTCGAAACCGCAAAAGGGAAACGCCTTCGAGTGCTTACCGATCCAGTATTTGGCGAGCGGGCCCCTTTGCCGGCCCACGTCGATTCCACGAGGTCCCCGTCGTCGCGGCCGCGATCCCGGTCGATGTCGTGCTCCTCTCCCACGATCATTACGATCACCTGTGCGCCGAGACGATCGCAAGCTTTGCCGCGCGAGAAATTCCAATTGTTACTTCGCTCGGCGTCGGCGCACGGCTTGAGGCGCTTGGAGTGCGACCGGGGAAGATTTTCGAACTTGATTGGGACGAAAGTGTGTCTCTATTTGGGGGTGAAATTCGTTTTCGGGCGCTCCCTTGCCAGCACTTTTCCGGTCGAAGCATCGGCAATCGCAACAAGACCTTGTGGTCCTCGTTCGTTGTAGAGACCACGAAACACAAAGTCTTTTTTAGTGGAGATACCGGCCTTTTCCCTGAGATGGAGGCGCTCGCGAAGTTCGGTCCCTTTGATCTCGTGATGCTCGAGGTTGGTGCCTTCCATCCGAGTTGGGGCACGATTCACCTCGGCCCTGAGAATGCCCTTGAAGCGCACAAGCTGCTCGGCGGTGGTCCACTCTTGCCCGTTCACTGGGCGACGTTCAATCTCGGATTACACCCCTGGCGCGAACCGGGTGAAGTCCTCTTCGGCCACTACGAATCGCAGGATCTCCCCCTTCTGTTCCCCAAGATCGGCGAACCCTTTGCGCCTCTCGACCTCCTGAATGGGCGCCAGAAGGCCTGGTGGCGTGATTCTGCGCTCCGCTAGATCGTTTGCGCGCGGCGTCCGTAAGAGCGCCCATGACGAAGCTGAGCGCGAGCGATCTGGCGATCTCGGAGCCGTGTCACGAAGCGTGGGAGGCGATGGCGCCACGCCCCCACGGCCGTCACTGCGATTCTTGCAATATGCAGGTACTCGACCTGTCGTCGATGACCGCCGACGAGGCTGATGCCCAGCTCGCAGCACGGCGGTCCGAGGTGACGACCTGTGTCCGGTATGGCCTCGATGCGTCTGGAAACATTGTGTTTGCGGCGCCGCGCCCCGCGGTTCCGGCAGCCTCGACGGGACCTTCGTCGAAGCGGGCATTGCCAGTGGTTTCGTCGGCGAAGCGCCTCGAAAAGTTCGCCTTCGCGGTGCCGCTGTTGCTTGCAGCATGCACCAATCACCCCACGGATACGCACGAAGGGGAGTCCTGTTCGGCGCCGTCGCCGTCGGCGACCACCGACACCCTCGATCGCTCGTGGCGTGTGGTGGGCGATGACGAGGTTCCGCCCCACGTGCTCGGTGGCGGAAATACGCGGCCGACCGATCCCCTCGGCACGCCCGATGTCCCCGCCACGGTCGCGCCGCCGGTTCGTCCTCCTCCGCCCCCTCCGCAGCCGCCCATCGTTCAGCACCTCATGGGGGAGATCGCAAGTCCGCCACCCAAGATGGGTAAGATCGCCATTCCGCGCCGTTAGACTCGTGGCTGGGGGCGCGGAAACGGCGAGCAGTCTTTGACCAAGTGCTTTACCGTGCCGCCGCCATGCGCTTTTCGATCCTTGTCCCGACCTACCGCCGTCCCGAGCCGCTCCGCCGAGCCCTCCTGAGCCTGCTCGCCCAAGAGGGGTTGGATGGCGCTCAGGACGAACTCATTGTCGTCGACAACGACGGTGCCGGAAGCGCGGAAGCGACCGTCCTTGAAATTGCCGCAAATGCACCGATTCCTGTGCGCTACCTCCAGGAGAAAACTCCTGGAGTTGCCGCAGTAAGAAATACGGCGTTTCGAGAGGCTAAGGGGGAGTTTCTCTGTCTCCTTGACGACGACCAAGAGGCCGACAAGTTCTTCTTGGGTGAGCTGCACCGGGCCCTCGAAAAGTTCAAAGGAGATCTCGCGTTTTCTGCGATTGAAGCCGTCTTCGAGGGGGCGATTCCCGAGCCTCAAGATGCCTGGCTCCGGTTGTTCGCGCGAACCTATCCCGATGCCGAGGGGGAGCTGCGCAAGGAGCACCGACCGGGGCTCTCGACGGGGGGCGTTCTCGTTCGGCACTCGGCCGTCACTGCCGTTTTCGGTACCGGCGCCCCCTTCGACCTTGCGCTCGGTCGCCTTGGCGGCGAGGACACCGCTTTCTTCCGTGCGATGCATGGCGCGAGGAAAATATCGCTCTGGGTGCCAGGTGCGAAGATTCGCGAGTTCATCCCCGAGAGCCGGGCGACGGTCCGCTTCCTCCTTGAACGTCGCTTCGGGAGCGGCCAAGTGCGCACGCGCATGCACCTCCGCGGCTCGAAGCTCCGCGCCCCCTTTGAGGTCGCCCTCTTTATGGGACTTGGTGCCGGGCAGGCGGGCGTTGCTGCGGTCAAATGGGGGGCTGCCAAGACCCGTCGTCAATCCCACAAGGAGACCGAAGCGCTGGCCGAAATGGCCGCCGGTCTCGGCAAACTTCTATGGCCCTTCGAGATCAAGCGTTACGGCGCAAAAAGGTCCAAAAAAGGCACCTGATGCCCCTCTTTTTTTGCGCGCTTCGCTGAAGATTTTTTACCGCGGCTCGTCTTCCGAGCCCCCTTTAGGAACCCCCCATGAAAACCACGTTTGCCTTCGTCGCTGCCTCGCTTACTGCCACCCTCGGTGGGCTCGCCGCTTGCCATTCGGAGCCGCCGCCGCGCGCGCCGGACGCAGCCCCGTCAGCAGCTCCGAGTGCGCCCCCGAGCGCCGCCCCGTCCTCGACCGCCTCGGCCCCCGTCTCGCTCCCCAGCGACCACGCCCCGCCCAGCTTGCCGGCGGGTCCGCAGCCGTCCAAGTCAGCCGCGTTGGCTGCGTCGCTGTATGCGAAGGTCGATGCGTCGGCGAAGGGGAAGAACTTCCTCTATGCGCCCGAAAATCTTCGTGAAGCGCTCGCCATGGCCTGGCTTGGCGCGAAGGGGCCGACTGCCGACGAACTCGCAAAGGTGCTCGGGTTGCAGGGCGATGGCAAGGCGTTTGCGGCTGCCGAAAAAGCAGAACGCGCGGAGAACGTCGCTGCCGCCGGCAAGGCGACGCTGAAGGTCGCCAACAAGGTTTGGGTCGACAAGCAGTCGAAGGTCGAGGACGCATGGTTCGAGAACGTTCACGTCGCTTTCGGCAACGGCCCGAAGGACCTCGGCCAGGAGTTCACCGATTTTCGGACCGCCGCGGAGACGTCCCGCGGGACGATCAACAAGTGGGTTTCGTCGGCGACGAACGACAAAATTAGCGAGCTCCTGCCGAAGGGCTCCCTCACCGGGGAGACCCGGGTCGTCCTCACCAACGCCGTGTATTTCAAGGGCACGTGGGAAAAGCCCTTCGACAAGAAGGCGACCGTCGACGAGCCCTTCGCCGCGCCGAGCGGCTCGGTCAAGGTGCCGACGATGCACAAGACCGGCGAGTACCGGGTTGCGAAGTTCGACGACGGCGCGCTTGCCGTCGACGTCCCCTACGCCGGCTCCCAGCTCGTCGCGACGTTCATCCTCCCGCCGACCGGCAAGTCGTTGGAGGAGTGGTCGGCAACCGGCCTCGCCGACCACCTCTCCACCCTCGATGCGACGGGGCAATCGATGCAGGTTGCACTTGCGCTTCCCAAGTTCACCTTTGGGTGGGGCGGCTCTGTGAAGCCCCAGCTTCAGGCCCTTGGAATTAGTACTGCATTTGCGGATAATGCTGATTTTTCAGGCATTTCGACGGAAAAGCCCGGTTTGAAAATCAGTGACGTCTTCCACAAGACCTTCGTCGCCGTCGACGAAGAGGGGACCGAGGCGGCCGCCGCTACCGCGGTCGTCATGGCGACACGAGGCATCGTGATGCCGTTCGCCTTCAAGGCCGATCGCCCGTTCCTCTTCCTCGTCCGCAACCCGAAGAACGGGACGCTCTTCTTCTTCGGACGCATCGCGAACCCGGCGCAGAAGTGAACGCGCGGAGACGGTGCCTCGCAACGGCGGTTTTCCCCCTCGTGCTCGGGTGCCACCGGCTTCCGGAAGAAATCCCCTATCACGCCCAAGTCACCGAAAAAGATCACAACGGCTCCAGCGGTACCTACCCGATCCTCACGTACGCGGGGGCGACGCTCCTCCGCGACGGGAAGCCGGTGGGCGTCCTCCAGCGCGAGTCCGATGGAATCAGCATCCACGCACGGTGGACGGGGCCGAAAGCGGAACTCCGCCCGACGCTTGGTGGCGCATTTGCTATCGAATTTGATGGCATTTGTGGACGGGTCCCCTTTCCGCTCGAGGGGCCGCCACCGCTCTGGCAAGCGATGAGCGACTCCGAAGTTGCGAAGCAGATCAAGGGCGCGGATCACGCGTTCATGCTCTTCCTTCACGCAAAACTTCCCGATAAGTTTGATGTTATCGTCGACTGGGGCGCCGTCACCGGCAAGCTTGAAGTCGGGAAGCTCGCGATCGCACCGGGCACCAAACAGACGACGGTCGTCACTGGCGGCTGTGACGAGCCGCCGGTCGTACGCCTCGACGGGCGCGAACTCGGTACCCTCGACCGCCGCATGCGCGGGGCAATCGTCACCCTGGAACCGCGTGTTTGCCACGCGTTTCAGACGGTCGCTTACGGCAACGCGAAGGTTGCACAACCTTCGGAATTCTTTAGCGAACCGGTTGCATCCTTGAAGGAGATCCCGAACTACATCCTGGAAGGGGCCCCCTCCTCAGTGAAGACCTACTACGGGGGCAAAGGCGCGACGAACACCCAACTCGTCCGCGTCGCCTGCCACTGAATCGCCCCATTCGCCGCTTCTTGCTGGACATCCCCCCGCGGGACGGCTAGGAGCAGTCTCAATACGGCCTCGCCGACTCCGAAACGTGAAACCCGCCAGGCCCGAGAGGGAGCAACGGTAGCGCGGAAGAGTGTGGCGGGGCCACTTTCGTTTGTGCCCCCACGAATCGCTCGGAGTCGCTCGCTCCCGTTTTCGACCGGCGCGCGCTCGCGAGGCACCAGGAGTCTCATGCGCCGCTCGTTCATGTTCGCAAGCCTCGCTGTCGTGATCTCGCAGGCGGGCCTCGCCCCAGCGTTTGCAGACTCGGAGGCGAAGGTCGCGCTGCCCGCCAAAGAGTCGTTTGCCCTCGCAACGACGGGGGCTCCGAGTCACCAAGTTGTCGTAAATACGGGCAATCTTGGCGCGCGAATCGCTGCTTCCGCCGACGTTCGGGCCGTTTCGCTCCGGGCGATCATCGCCGCCGATCCGCGAGCCGCCGGGGCAAGCCTCGCGGAAACCCGCCACGAAGTCGGCACGCGCGACACCATCGTCCACTTCGCTCAGACGCACCTCGGCCTCCCGGTCCTCGGCCGCGGCGCGACCGTCCGTTACGACGATGCTGGCCGCGCCGTCCAGGTCTCCAGCTCCATCGCCAGGACGCTCCCTTCATCAGCAATTCCAGGGGTTTCCGTCGCTGTCGCGATCCGCCGTTACGAAGAGGCGACCGGCCGAACGGTCGCAAGCGCCGACGGGAAGCTTGCGTTCTACACGGGCCCCTTTGACGACGCCCGCCTCGTCTGGACGCTCCTGCCGCCGGAGGATGGGGTCTCCCCGGCGCGCTTTCGTGTCGTCGTCGATGCGAACAGCGGCGAAATCCTCGAGAGGATGGACGTTCGCCGTCACGTGGGGGCCGCCAAAGTCTTCTCAACGAACCCGACGAAGTCGCCGACCCGCGAACTTCTTCCGTTGTTGATGCCGGATACCGCTGGCGTTCTAAAGAATGAGTTCGTTCAGAGCTACAACTGTATCGACAAGAAAACGAAGCGGAATGTGTCGTTCAGTGGGTTCGCTTTTGACGCGCATACCTGCGAATTGATTAACGTAGCGACGCCGAACGCCGAGGGCGACTATGACGTCGAGCCGGCTGACGTTGCGGGGAGCGCCGCCAGCAAGGCGGACGCGTACTCGGAAGTCTCGATGTTCTACCATACGTCGCGCGCCTACGCGTTTTTTCGGGAACTTCGAGGAGATGCAACCGCCCAGGTTGTTCGCGCGAAGCCTTTCGCTGCGATCGCCAATCTTCAACTCCCTGCGGGACTCATGGAGCAGAATCTCCAGAAGATCTCCGACGTCAATCAGCCGCTCGAGCCCTTTCAGAACGCCTTCTTCTCGCCGGGAAGCGACGGCGGCCAAGGGGATTTCTTTGCGTCTCTTTATGGAGTTTCTGGCGGCGGAATCTGGTTTGGTCAAGGTCCGCAACGCGACTTCGCCTACGACGGCGATGTCGTCTACCACGAGCTTACCCACGCGGTAGTCGACGACACGCTCCAGCTCGGCGCGGTCCACTTCGATCGCTTTGGCATGACCTACGCCCCCGGTGGGATGAACGAAGCGCTCGCCGACTACTTCTCGTCGGCGATCACGGGCGATCCCGACATCGGTGAATATGCGTCCGAGGAGATCAGCCAGAACAGTGGCGTGATCCGATCCATCGCTAACCAAGAGAGCTGCCCGAAGGATGTGTTCGGCGAAGTCCACCGTGACTCGACGCTCTTTTCGGGCGGTTTGTGGTCGGCGCGCCAGTCGCTCCCCGCGGGGGACCGCCGCGCCTTTGACGCCGCGATCTACGCGTCGATGCGCGCCCATGCCGGCGACGGGGACCTCGACTATACCGACCTCACCAAGTACTTTATCGCGACGCTGAAGACCGCTCTTCCGGCGGGTGCGACCGCTCTTCAAACGGCGATGACCACGCGTGGCGTCTTCAACGGCTGCGACCGCGTCTTTGCGATGAAGTCGGGCGTTCCACTCGCCGGTGCCGTCCTTCAGGACGACATTGGTGGCTGGTACGCGACTGGCAAAAATACGATTAATATCAAATCAGTGCCAGGTATCGCCCAGTTCTCTCTTCCTCTCGTGGAGAAGAACGGCAAGCTAGTCATCGGTTTTGAAGGGCGCGATCTCGGGGCCGGGCTCGGCGGTTTCGGTGGCCAGCCTAGCCCCTTTAAGCCGCAGGTTCTTGTTCGCTTTGCCAAGCCGATTGAGTGGAAGATCAGCGGGCAATCGATCACGGCAACCGCCGACGCGACCGTCAGCCTCGCCGCCGCCTCGCAAGGGGCGACGACGATGACCGCGGAGGTCGACGTCCCGGAGGGGGCGACGATCGCCTACGTGCAGATTGCAAATACCGGCGGCAACGACGGCATTTACAACAACGTCGTCCTCAGCACGAAGGACCGCACCTCTCCGATCGAGCCGCCGGTCACCCCGGATCCGACGCCGGTCACCCCCAGTGAAGATACCTTCGTCGCGGGTGGCGGCTGTGCAACGGCCGGCACCGGCGAAACCGCAGGCGCGAGTGGGTTCTTTGGACTCCTTGCAATTGCTGGCATTTTCGCTGCGCGTCGCCCGCGCCGCTGACCGCTGACCGGCTTCGGGCGCGAGAGCGCGATCGTGGTAAGCAAGCGGCGATGCGCTTTCGAGCTCTCGCCGCTTCTGCTTTCGCAGGCCTCGTCGTTTCCGCAATCGGTGCAGCATGCACGGAAGAAAGCCGTGCCCCCGCGGCCGATGGAGGCGTCCGCTACGATGCGAGCATCGACGCCGCCATCTGCGTCGTCCCAGTCCCCGAAGGGGCGACCTGTGCGAAGAACAACGGCGGCGGCTGCGTCGACCTCGTCTGCGTCGATGGCGACTGGGGCTGCCCGGAGGGGGCGACCGGAGTCGCGCTCGTTCCTGGTGCCTGCGGAGAGGATGCGGGCCTCCTGGACGCAGGACTGGACGCTGGCCCCGTCGACGCGGGGCAACGCGACGGGGCGGTGATCGGCGACGCCGGCGCGATTTCCGACGCAGCCCGCGACCGCTGACGGAGGGCTCAGAACGTCGTGGTGAACGTCGCGAAGGCCCCCGTCCCTTGCGGGGGGGCGCCGATTTGGAGCTTTTGCAGTTCCCGGGCCGCCCGCCCATTGCGTGGCGCGAGGGCAGGGATGTAGGGGAGCAGTGCCCCCGCAAATCCTGTAATTCCTGGAACAATCACGTGCATCGAGCGCTCGCTCACCTCCCAGGAAACGGGATCGCGACCTTTGCCGATGGCGACGAAGAAGGGGGAGGCGATGCCGGCAAACAGAGCCGTCGAGAGGGCGAGCGGCCACGGGCTTGCGACGGCGCCTTCCGGGGCGGTTCGCGTGATCACGTCGACACGGCACTTCGGGAGCGCGGCCATGCCGCCGCCGAGGAGCGCGCCAAAGGTCAGCCCGACGAAGCCGGAGGAGGTGACACGGAGCGCCGGCGACGCGACGTGATGCTTCACATACATGGCGTCGAAGGTGACCGCGCCGCCGGCCAGGATCAGCGCACCGCCGACGTAGAGGAGGTCGGGACGGCCGGCGCGCGCGCAAAGTTCCCCTTCGCGATCGCTGAGGGGCCCCAATCGACTCGACGTGAGCGCGGTTGCACGCAGGCGCGCGGGCGGCGGGGGCGGACTCGCCTCCGGCGGCTTCTCATCGCTGGCCCCCTGCGAATTGCCTGCGCGCGGCGCCTCCGCCGCCTCCGGAGCGGCCGGGGCCTCCGCGGGGCGCACCTCGGCGGGCGGTGTCTGCGGGACGTCGTCCATCCTGCGACCTTAATCCGCACCATCGCGCACTTGTAAATGAGAACGATTTCTCGCAAGAACGATCCCCGATGAACAAATCCAGCTTCCGCGAGTACGACATCCGCGGCGTCGCCGACCGCGACCTCACCGACGACGTCGCCGAAGGGATCGGCCGCGCCTTCGCCAGCCGTCTTGCCGAGGGGCGCGAAAGCGCTGCGCCGCTGCGCATTTGCGTCGGCCGCGACTGCCGCCTCTCCGGGCCCCGCCTTCACGAAGCGCTCGTTCGCGGGCTCACCCGCCAGGGGGTCCACGTCATCGACATCGGCGTCGGACCGACCCCGTACCTCTATTTTTCCGTGCATCATACAAATGCCGACGGCGGCATCATGATCACCGGCAGCCACAACCCGGGCGACGAGAACGGGTTCAAGATGATGATCGGGAAGGCGAGCTTCTTCGGCGCCGAGATCATCGCGCTCCGTGAACGCATCGAAGCTTCGAATTTTGCTCCGGAAAAATCGGGTTCCATCGAATCGATCAACCTCCACGAGCCCTACGTCGACGCGCTCGTGAAGGACATCCGCCTCTCCGGCAAAGGGGTCGCTTGCGTCCTCGATGCCGGCAACGGCTCGGGCGGCCCCCTCGGCGTCCAGGCCCTTGAGCGTGCTGGCGTGAAGGTCGATCCGCTCTACTGCGAAATGGACGGGACCTTCCCGAACCACCACCCGGATCCGACGGTTCCGAAGAACCTTGCCGCATTGATCGCGCGTGTGAAGGAGACCGGTGCGCGCGTCGGTCTTGCCTATGACGGCGACGCCGACCGTCTCGGTGCCGTTGACGAACTCGGGAACATTATCTGGGGCGATAAGCTCATGATTTTGTTCTCCCGTGCGCTCCTCAAGGTCCACCCGGGCGCCTCCGTCATCGGTGAGGTCAAGTGCTCGCAGACCCTCTACGACGACATCGCGAAGAATGGCGGAAACCCGATCCTCTGGAAGACCGGCCACTCGCTCATCAAAGCCAAGATGAAGGAGAGCGGCGCCCTCCTCGCCGGGGAGATGTCCGGGCATCTCTTCTTCGCCGATCGCTGGTTCGGCTTCGACGACGCCCTCTACGCCGGCCTCCGCCTCCTCGAGATCCTCGCCGACGACAGCCGCTCCCTCTCGGAGATGCTCGCCGACGTCCCGGCGACCTTCACCACCCCGGAGCTCCGCGTCGATTGTCCCGACGCGATCAAGTTCGATGTCGTCGCGAAGGTGACCGCCCACTACCAGGCGAAGGGGAATCCGGTTGTCGCCATTGATGGCGCCCGAATCTCGTTCCCCTCGAAGACGATCAGCAACGGGGTCGCCGCTCCCAGCTGGGGTCTCGTTCGCGCCTCGAACACCGGCCCGATCCTCGTGCTCCGCTTTGAAGCGGGCTCCGAAGAAGAGCTCGCGGCAAACCGCGCAGAAGTTGAAGCAATCGTTGCAGAAGCGCGCGCGGCAGCCGCCTCGTGAGCGACGACAGCAAAGAACTTTGGACCGTCGGTCGCCTCCTCAAGTGGGCGACCGACGACTTTCGTACGCGCGGCATCGAAGCGCCGCGTCTCGACGCCGAAGTCTTGCTGTCTCATTCTCTCGGCCTGACGCGTACCGAGATTTTCTTGCAGGGGGATCGCCCTCTGGACGATGCGGAGTTGCAGGCACTTCGCGCGCTCATCAAACGCCGGAGATCCCACGAACCGATCGCCTACTTGCGAGGCTTTCGGGAGTTCTATGGGCGTAGTTTCCATGTCGATGCGCGGGTGCTTGTCCCCCGACCCGACACGGAGACGCTCATCGACGTCGCGCTGGAGCGGACCAAACAAATCCCGCTTTCGGCGCGTACGCTTGACCTATGTACCGGCTCGGGGTGCGTCGCCATCACGCTGGCCAAAGCACGCCCGACGACGAAGGTCTTCGCCTGCGATTTGTCGGACGACGCCCTCGTCGTTGCCCGCGAAAACGCGCTTCGCCTCGGCGCCTACAACGTCGCCTTTCACAAGGCCGATCTCTTCGCGGGAATCGCGAAGGTTTCGCGGATCCCCTTCGACTTGGTCGTCGCGAATCCTCCGTACATCCCGAGTGCCGAGTGCGACACGTTGATGCCAGATGTCCGTTTGTTTGAACCGCGGATGGCCCTCGACGGCGGCGCCGACGGCCTCGATCTCGTGCGGCGGCTCGTCGCCGGGGCGCCGAAGGTGATGCGCCCCCAGGGCGTGTTCGCCCTCGAACTCATGGCCGGGCAGGCCCCCGTCGTCGCCGAGATGTTCGAGAGCCACGGCTTTGTCGACGTCCGAATTACCAAGGATCTCGGGAAGATCGAGCGGGTCGTCTCCGGAGTCCTCAAAGAGCGCCCCCGCCGCCGCCCGCCGGCCGAAGTGGGCCCGGGGAATCCGCCATGAGAGCCCTCCGTGCGGCCACGGTCGCGATCGCGGTCTTGGCAGCTTCCGCGCCTGCCTCCGCCGCCGATCGGCTCACCGTCTTTCCGTCGGCGACCGGCTTCCGGGATGCGGGCAACGACGCCATCCGTGGGATCACCGTCGGCCCCATCGAAAACGCCTACCACCCGGGCCGCGGCTACGGCTCGAACGCCTATGTGCGGACCGTCCTCGAAGCAAAAGCGATGGGGGCGACCTGGGTCGCGCTCACGCCATTCGGCCGCGTCGGAGACCTAAAAGGGCGCGGCATCGACCCGACCTTCGAGGCCCCCTTCGCGGAAAATCGCGTGCAGGTTGCAGCGAGTGTCGCCCTCGCCCACAGGCTCGGCCTCCGCGTGATGATCGTCCCCCACCTGTGGGTCGAAAGCGGCGAGTGGCGTGCGCTCGTCGACCCCATTACCGACGCGGCCTGGGAAAATTGGGCAAAGAGTTACGAACGTTACGTGCTGGCGTGGGCGAAGGTCGCTGAGGAGAGCGGCGTCGATCTCTTCTCCGTCGGCGTCGAAATGCGCGGCTGGGTGACGTCCCAGCATGCGCCCCGGTTCCTCGACGTCATTCGCCAGATCCGGGCCCTCTACAAAGGGCCGCTCACCTACTCGGGGAACTGGGACGACATCGACGACACCTGCATCCTCGGTGCCGTCGATGTGATCGGGATCAATGCCTTTTACCCCCTCGCCGACAAAGACGGTTCCGGCTGGGAGGAACTCGCGAAGGGGGGCGTCCGCGTTCGCGAGAAAGTACACGCATTGGCCGACCGCTGGCAGAAGCCGGTCCTCTTCACCGAGATCGGCTACACGACCCGGCCAAACCCGGCGATCAAGCCCTGGGAGTGGCCCGACGGCATGAAGAACGTCACCGTCGACGGCGCCGCTCAGGCGCTCGCCTACACGGCGCTCCTGCATGATTTGCTCGATGAGCCGCGTTTCGCCGGCTTCTTCGTGTGGCGCACCTACGCCGATCCCGACGACGTCAGCCAGGAGGCCGAGTGGGGCTTCAACCCGCGCGGTAAGGCGGCCGAACTCGTCGTTCGCGACGCCTTTGCGACCCGCTGGGCCGGCGACGGCGACAGAAGCTACCGCTGGGGCTGGCGGGCGGAGACGGCCGGTCTCCTCCCCTGGTGGCGCGCCTTTTCGTCCCACTGAGGGGACGTTCCTGGCGGCCAGAATCAGCGTTTCGTGGAGACCTTTTGCAGCTTGGGTCTCTGCGGCGCGCGTGCCACAGGCTCCGTAGAAGCCGCTTGCGGTGCGGCCGGATGCAGCGATTGAAAATGCTGCACACGGGCGGCGTTCATCTCGGCGCGGTTCGCATAGGGCTGCGGCATCTTCTCGACTTCGTTGAGAAATTCCTCAAGCCCGACGACCTCATAGCCGGCCCGCTTCGGATGCTTGGGGTCCCAACGATTCGCATGGAGCCAGGCGAGGAGCCGCTGGGTCACGACGACGCTTGAGTATTTCCAGTCGTGGAGGAGCACGATGCCGCCCCGCGCGAAGTCGAGGCGCCGGGTCAGTTCGGCGAAGACGGCGTCGGCGTCGTCGGACTCCCAATCCTTCCCCTCCACGTTCCAGAGCACGAGCCGGTTGTGTCGTGAAGCGAGGTGGGCGGAAAGAGCGCCGTCGAGATCGCCAAACGGAGGGCGAAAGAAGAGCGGCTCCGCGCCGACGGTTTGCTGAATGAGTTTCGCGGAATGATCGATTTGTCGCGTCGCTTCTGCAAATGAGATGGCAGTAAGCTGGCTATGATCGAGCGTATGGTTCCCGATTAGGTGGCCGTCATGCGCTAGATCTTGCACGACTTTTCGTGCTTTTTGGGCCGAGTAGCTCTCCCCCTCGAGGTATTTTCCAATGACGAAAAACGTCGCCTCAATGCCGTATTTCGCAAGCGACTTGCGCACTTGGGGTGTGTAGACGAGCGAGGGGCCGTCGTCGAAAGTGAGCGTCACGAGCCGGCGCCCCTCCAACGGACCCTTGTAGGGCCCCTCCGCTTCAAGCCAGGCTTTGTCGATGTTTGCCGTCGGATTTCCGCCGATCGACGCCCATCGACTTTCCGGCGCCGCCAGCGACGGCGGGCCGATTTCAATAGGGGCGCGAAGCGTCGGGGAGGCAGGTGCGACGGAGGCGCTCGGCGCCGCCGGGTAGGTGCCGACGTTCGGTGCCGAGCTGCCGGCCGCCACATAGCCGATCGCCGCCGCCGCCGCAGTGAGCGGCAGGGCCAGACGGGCGAAGCGGCGGAAAAGATTCATCCGATCGCGACCTTACGGTGCTGCCATCGGAGGGCCAAGAAAGTGGCTTACTTTTGCCTACATGTCGACTTCGGCGCGGGAACGCGGAGACGTCAGTCGGTGAGGCAGGCCTTGGCCCCTTCGCCCTTCCACTTGCGGCCGTCCCGTTCCATCGGGCAGAAGCCGCCGCCGCGGAGCTGGTCGATGTATTCGAAGAAGACCCCCTGGGACCATTTCTTCGCGCCGTCGAAACGGGCCCGGATCACGCCGTTTTTGTCGATGATCCACGTCTCGGGGAAGAGGTGCGTCCCGAACTGCTTGCTCACGACCTTTGCGTCGGGATCGAAGACGATGGGGAAGGGGACCGGCTCCTTCAGGATGCTCTGGAGGGTGTCCTTCACGTCGTCGGGGCCGTCGTCGGTGGAGACGCCGAGCACGACAACGTCGTTGTGCTTCTGGAGGACCTTGGCCGCGTCGACGAGATCGGGGAACTCCTCCAAGCAGGGGCCGCAGGTCTTCGTCCAGAAGTTCAACACCACGATCTTCCCGCGGAAATCGGAGAGGCGGACCTCTTTCCCGGTCATGTCTTTGAGGGTGAAATCGGGCGCTTTGCGTGCATACGACACGTATTCGGGCGCGAGGGCGCAGGTCGGCGCGCAGCGGCGGCGGAGTTCGCCGTCTTTGCCGACCGTCACGAAGCCGAAGACGAGCAGCGCCGCGCCGCCGATGAAGGCGAACTGGGTAAACGTCTGAAGGAGGCTCGGTTGCGTGTCGACGGCCATGCGCCGGGAGATAGTGCGAATCGCCGCCCGCGACGACGGCTGATTGCGTTTGTTGAGAACTCTGCGCCGTCTCCCGCTTCGCGGACGGACGCGTTTGTGGAGAACTCCGCGCCGTCTCCCGCTTCGCGGACGGACGCGTTTGTGGAGAACTCTGCGCCGTCTCCCGCTTCGCGGACGGACGCGTTTGTGGAGAACTCTGCGCCGTCTCCCGCTTCGCGGACGGACGCGTTCCGGCCGCTTAGATGTTGGCGATCGCCAGCGAGCGCCGGAGCTTCGTCGTCGGTCGCGAGACTTCGAGTGCCTTAAAGGCCCGTTTGTAATCGGCAAATTTGCCGCCCGCTTCGACGACGCCGAGCAGCGCTTCCCCTTCCGGCGCGCCGCCTTGCGCGAGCACGTATTCGACCCAGGCCCACTTGGCGCTCGTCGAACGGACATCGGCGCGCCCCTTGAGGCCGCGACGCAAACGATCGAGGCGATCGTCGACGACGTTGATCCCGGCGAAGGCGAAGCCATCCATCGGGGTGTTCCGCTTCGCGCAGAAGGGGGCGATGCCGAGCGAGATCGGGACAATCTTGGAGAGCTCGGTCACGAAGGAGACACATTCGTCAATGTCTTCCATCGTCTCCGTCGGGAGCCCGATCATCAAATAGAGCTTCATCCGATCCATTTGGTGGGCGCGCGCGTTCTCCGCGCAGCGCTCCAAATGCTTAATCTTCGCTTTTCGCTCGAGCGTCTCGCGGAGGCGCTCGCTCGGGCCGTCCATTGCTGTTGTGAGCGTCCGGTACCCGCCGCGTTTGAGGGCGCCGACGAATTCGAGACTGAGTCGGTCCGGTCGGAGCGACGAAAGTCCGACTTCGCGCCCACTGTCAGCGAGCTCGTTCACGATCTCCACGATCTTCGGATGATCGCTCACTGCGGCGCCGACGAGGCCGACGCGTTTGGCGTCGCTCGGGACGAGCTCAAGGATCCGCTCTTTCGGGACGAGGCGCATGCCGCCGTTCGTCGACCGCCGCATCACGCAGTAGGTGCATCGCCGCGAGCAGCCGCGCTCGGTTTCGATGAGGAACATGTTCGAAAGAACGGCGTGCGGCGTCCGGATCGGGGCCCAGGCGGGGAGGAGCGCGACGTCGGCTTTTGCGACCTCGGGGAGCACCTCGCCATGGATCTCCGGGACGAAGACGTGGGGGATCTTCGCGAGGGCTGCAATCGTCCGATCATAGGGCATCCCTTCTTCAAGGACGCGGAGCACCTCAACGGTGATTTCTTCTGCTTCACCGACCAAGATCGCATCGACGAACGGCGCGATCGGGAGCGGGTTCGAGAAGGTAAGTGGCCCGCCGGCAATGACAAACGGGTGCTTCTTGCCTTCGCGCTCGCGGCGCAGCGGAGGAATCCCCGCCTTCCGCATCATTTGAATCATCCCTACGATTTCCAATTCGTAGGCCACACTAAAGGCAATGACCGGGAAGTCGCCGAGCGGCCGGTGGGACTCGTAGGAGATCGGCAATCCCTGGTCGGCGAGCTCTTTCTCGGCTTCGTCGTCGAGGACGATGCGCTCGCACGCCATGCCCGACGTCTCTTGAATGGCTCGATAGATTCGTTGGTACCCCAACGAACTCATCGCAGCGCCGTAGGGGGATGGGTAGGCGAGACCGACGGTGAACGGGGCCTGCTTGTCGATGCGACCGGTCTCGTCAGCGAGCCGTTTGCGGATGCGGGTTTTTAGCGGTTCAAGGCTCATGAGGGCAGGAATGACCGCGTGCGTTAGTGCAAACCGCCGTATTCGCCACCCGACCTACCCGCAATTTTCACAAGCGTCACCCGATTCTCCGATTACGGTCGTCACAGATGCGGCGCCTTCTCTTTGCCTGTTTCCTCCCCCTCCCTATGGCCGCGCTTGCGGCCGCCTGCACCGATCAGACTCTCGATCCCCCCATCGTCACGACGAGGGACGGCGGTGGAGATGGCGCAGCCGATGGCGCCGTCGGCCCCAAACCAGGCAAGCCCCACGCGAGCCTCGACCCCGCCCCTGAGACAAAGAGCTGCAATCGGACGGTTACCCGGGGAACTGATGCACTCTGCACGGTTGTGAAGACGGGGGTCGCCGGCAAGGGGGTTCTCCTCCGCGGCACCGTCCTCGGACCGGCCACCCGTTTCGACGGCGGAGAGGTCCTCGTCTCGCCCACTGGCACCATTACCTGCACCGGCTGCGATTGCGCGGCGGCGCCCGGCTTCGCCGATGCGACCATCGTCGAGTGCGGCGACGGCGTCATCAGCCCGGGCATGGTCAATCCCCATGAACACTTGACGTTCGGCAACAACGGGCCGGTCGGTCATGGCGATACCCGTTACAACCAGCGCCTCGATTGGCAGACCGGCGCCGGTCGCATCAATTACAACAGCGGCGCAAATACCTACGTCCAGGCCTTCTCCGAGCTGCGCCACCTCATCGCGGGGACGACCACAGTAGCCGGCGGCGGTGGCGTCCGCGGGCTTCTCCGAAATGTCGACAGCGATCAAGGGGATGCGGAAGGTCTCCCCCTTCAAACGGCCAACACCGACGTCTTCCCGCTTGGGAGCCCGTCGCTGCTTTTGAATGCAGGTTGCAACTATTCGCCGGGCCGCACCACGAAGAGTGACGCCAATCTCGGTGGTGCCTATCTTCCGCATATCTCGGAAGGGATTACCGCCGAATCGCGCAATGAGTTCACCTGCACAAGCGGCAAAGATGCCGACTATGACCTTCTGGGAGCCCACACGGCGATCGTCCATGGCGTGTCGCTCCTCCCGGACGACGCAACCACGATGCGGAACCGCGGCACGGTGCTCATTTGGTCGCCGCGTTCCAACGTCGACCTTTACGGGCAGACGGCAGAGGCCTCACTCTTCGACATGAAGGGCGTCCCGATCGCCCTCGGCACCGATTGGATCGTGAGCGGTTCGATGAACATGCTCCGCGAGCTGTCTTGCGCCGATACGTGGAACACCAACTATTTCGGCAAACACTTTAAGGACGCCGATCTCTGGCGCATGGCGACCTGGAACGGCGCGCGCGCCGTCGGTGCTGAGGGGCGTATCGGCGCGATTGCAAACGGTTATTTGGCCGATATCGCCATCTACGACCGCGGCGGGAAAGACCCCTACCGGGCCGTCGTCGATGCCGGTGTGGAAGACGTCGCCCTGGTGATGCGCGGCGGGGTCGCCCTCTGGGGGGACGACGTCGTTGTGAAGGCCCCCTTCTGGGGCGATCGCGCCCGTTGCGAGAGTTTCCCCGGCGACGTCTGCGGGAAGAAGCGCGCGGTCTGTCTTGATGTCCCCGGGACGTCGACCTACCCGACAGCGACCATCGCGAAGCTCCTTCAGGTCGGCACCCAGGACGATGCAGGCGGCAAATACCCGCTCTTCTTCTGCAAAGGGGCGGCGCCGTCGGCCGAGCCGACCTGCACCCCGATGCGCCCGAACCGCTGGAACGGCGCTGCCACCGCCGCCGACAAAGACGGCGACGGCATCGCCGACGCCCAGGATCTTTGCCCGGACGTCTTCGATCCGATCCGCCCCGTCGACGGATTGACCCAAGGGGATGCCGACAAGGATGGTGTCGGCGATGCCTGCGATATTTGCCCGAACGACGCCGCCGACACCTGCAAACGCCCGGTCGCCCTTGACCGCGACGGCGACGGAATCGCCGATTACAAAGACGTTTGTCCGAACGTCGCCGATCCCGACCAGAACGACAGCGACGGCGACGGCCACGGCGATGCCTGCGACCCCTGCGAAGCGGCGAATCCGGGGGCGGTCGCCTGTGCGCGAAGCATCGCTCAAGTGCGCGACAGGGGTGCCCAAGGGCACCCGTCGATCGACCAGATTGTGCGTATTGATAACGCACTCCTTACGACGACGCGTCCATCGAGTGGTGCACGCAAAGGATTCTATATCCAGACGAATCCGACGGGCGGGGCCTACGAAGGGCTCTATGTCAATGCGGATGGTCTCTTTGAGTCGACCACCTTCAAAGTCGGTAATCGCGTCAACGTTTCGGGCATCTACCACCAACGCTACGGGGAGACGTGGATCACCGCGGCGACCGTCCAGAAGCAAGGGACGACCGTCGAACTGCCGATCCCGAAGGTGTTCACCGTGAACCAGCTCCTCGACCGCAGCGCTTCCGTCTACGACGGCATTCTCGGCGCCGTCGACGACCCGAACGGGAAAATCCTCATTACGAACAACACGCCCGATCCGCTGGTCTACAAGACCTTTGAGTTTGAAGTTTCCGGCGGCCTTCGGATCGACGACTACGTCTATTCGCGCTACGGCACCTCGGCGACCGGAGCCTACCCGCCGGCGACCTTCGGCGCTCCGAACGACAGCAAGGCGTTCGTGAATGGGACCGGATTTACTCGGATTTTCGGCATCATTGCCTACAGCTTCGGCAACAAGAAGCTTTACCCGCGTGCTGCCGACGACCTGGTATTCGCCCCCTGACGTGGACCTGATTTCGAACCCACTTCCTTTCCTCACGAGTCGACCATGCTGACCCTCTGCGCCGCCTGCGACCGCCACCATTTCGCGACTGAAGCGTGCCCCTTCTGCGCGGCAAACCGCCGCCCTTCGAGCGATCTCGCCCGAAAGGCCCTTTCGTTCGCAGCGGGGGCGGTCGTCCTCGGGACGTTCGGCTGCGCCTACGGGTCGCCGGAGCCCTACTGCCCAGACGCCGGAGCCCGAGACCCTGGGTGCCCCGCCCTCGATAGCGGAACAAACAACACCGCCGATGGGGCCGCCGACGCCGCGGAGACCGACGCCGGCGCTGACGCAACGAAGTGAGCGCGCCGCGCGGAGACGGTTTCCCCGGCGTCCGGTCGCCGAGCGGCCTCGTCTACGTGGTGTGGGAAATCACGCTCCGCTGCGATCTCTCGTGTGCCCATTGCGGCAGCCGGGCTGGCCGCGCGCGCCCCGATGAACTCACGACCGACGAGGCGCTACGCGTCGTGGAGGAGCTCGCCGAGCTTGGCGCCGAAGAGATCACCCTCATCGGTGGCGAAGCCTATTTGCGCCCCGATTTCGAAAAGCTAGCGCGCGCGATCGCCGACGCCGGCATGCGCTGCGCGATGACGAGCGGTGGTCGAGCGATCGACAAGGAACGGGCGCGCGCGCTTCGTCGGGCACGCGTCGTCCAGGTCTCCGTCTCCCTGGACGGCCTCGCTCGGGCCCATGACGTTCAGCGCTCCCTAACCGGTAGTTACGATGCGGCCCTTCAATCGATGAAGTGTCTTGCCGACGCTGGCGTAGAAGTTTCCGTAAACACCCAGCTCAATCGCTGGAGTTTTCCTGATTTAGACGAGGTTTTTGCCGTCGCGCACGCCCACGGTGCGGCGAGCTGGCAAGTCCAGCACACCGTCCCCATGGGGCGCGCTGCCGAGCGACCGGGGTGGCTCTTTCAGCCATGGGAAATTCTCGTCGTCCACCCGAAGCTCGCCGAGCTTGCGGCGCGTGGGGCGGCGATGGCGCGCCCGATGCACCTCTGGCCCGCCAATAACATCGGCTACTTTGGGCCCCACGAGGCGCAAATTCGCGGGCGCGGCGTCCACCGCGATCGCGCGTGGGGCGGGTGCATCGCCGGCAAACATGCCCTCGGTCTGGAGAGCGACGGCACCGTGAAAGGGTGCCCCTCGCTCCCGACGGCGACCTGGGCCGCCGGCTCTACCCGCACCCACCGCCTCGCCGACCTTTGGGAGGAGAGCCGAACGCTCCGCCGCATTCGCGACCGCGCGAGCGAAGGGGGGAACGATCTTTGGGGCCGATGCAAGGATTGTTATTACGCAAGCGTTTGCCGCGGCGGATGCACCTGGACGGCGGAAGTCTTCTTTGGAAAACACGGGAACAATCCCTATTGTCATCACCGCGCAACGACCCTTCGCGAGGAGGGCCTGCGTGAGCGCTTGATCCCCCTGCCGCCGGCGCCCGGTGTACTTGCCGCCCCCTTCGATCATCGGCTGTTTTCGCTCGTCGAAGAGCCTTTTCGGGACGACGAGCTCTTCGTCGCACCGCCAACGAGCGACTTCTTCCCGACGCCGCGCCGCCTGCCGCTCGCGCCGTGATCGTCGCCGCTCCGGGTTCACCTTCCGTCCTTCGGCGGGCGGCCGCTGTCGGCGTCGCCCTCCATCTGGCAATTACCGGGGCGCTGGTGATCGCCACGCGCGCACGCACCGGCGGCGCGATGAGCTACCCGCTCGACGACGCCTTCATTCACCTGGCGCTGGCAAAAAACCTCATTCATCACGGAGTGTTCGGCGTTACCCGTTTCGCCTTCACGAGCACGTCGAGCTCGGTCCTGTGGCCCTTCTTGCTCGCCCCCTTCGAGCCCATCTTCGGGGTTTATGCGCCTGTGGTCCTTGCGACCCTCGCAGCATCGACGCTCCCTCTGCTCGCGGCGGTCGCGGCGACCGAGGAGAACGTTTCTCGAAAATGGGTGTACGGTGCATCTGTCGCTGCGGTCCTTCTTGCGCCGACGCCGGGACTCGCCGCCCTCGGCATGGAGCACGCGCTCCACGTGCCTGCGTCCCTCGCCTACCTGATCGCCCTTCGGCGGAGGCTCGACGGTCGCCAGTCACCTGGTTTTTTCCTTGTGGCGAGCGCCTTTCTTGTGGCCGGCACCCGCTACGAAGGGGGAATTCTCGTCGCCCTCGGGACGTGCGCGCTTGTTATTGTAGAATGCAAGCAATGGCGCATCGCCGCCCTTGCAGCGTTTGCCGGTCTCGCGCCGATCGTCCTCTTTGGCCTCTGGGCGAAGCGGCACGGCGCCCTCTTTTTGCCCTACTCGGTCGTGATGAAGGGGGCGCACCCGCCGCCCGGGTTCGCAGCAGCGCTGGGCTATTTCGTCGCAGGCGCTAGGGACAAGCTCGTTGCCACCCCCGCGATCGCCGCCCTCCTGATGTCTGCATTCTGCATGTTGTTCGTCGTCAAGGACCGGCCACGGCGGGCGCTCCTTGCCGTTGCGATCGGCACGGCGGCGCTCCACGTCTGCGTCGCCGCCGTCGGTTGGTTCTTCCGCTACGAGGCCTACCTGATCGTGATCCTGGGGGCGGCCCTCCTCGGAGCGGGTGCCGATTCGCTACGTAAGTTCAGGCGTTTACAGGTGTATGGGCTTGTTGGACTACTGTTGCTCGCGCCGGCCTTTCGAAGCGCCCACATGCTCGCGCAGACGCCGCGGGCCGCGACGAACATCTTCGAACAGCAGGTTCAGATCGGACGCTTCGCCGCCCTGGAATTCTCGGAGGCGCCGGTCGCCGTCAACGACATCGGCGCCGTTGCCTATTTGCATGATGCACCGATCGTCGACCTGATGGGGCTCGCCAGCGGCTCCGTCGCGAAGGCGCGTGGCTATCGGATCGCAAGCGCGCTCTCGCCGGCCGTCGTCGCCGCGGAAACGGTCGGAGTGCCGGTGGCGATTCTTTACGATCGTTGGTTTTCCGGGCAGTTACCGAGTCACTGGAAGGCGCGGCGTCGTTGGCGTATCTCGGGGGTGATCACCCCCGCCTTTGCGACCGTCACCATCTACGCGTGCGACCCGTCTACCGTCGACGCTGTCGATGCGGCCCTTGCCCGCTTCGAACCGCTCCTCCCCGCTGGCGTCGAACGCCTCCCCCCCGAGCCATGACATCTGCAAAATACACCTATCGTGCCGGCCGAAATGACGATTCCGACGCGCTGATCGCGCTCCTCGGGAGCTGCTTTGCCGAGTACGAAAACTGCGTCCTCGACGTTGACGGAGAGATCCCGGAACTTCTCGCGATCGCAGATGCTTTTGCCGCTTGGGGCGGTGAGTTTCGCGTTGCAGAACGGGATGGGCGCGTCGTCGCCTGCGTCGGGTTTGCGCCCCACGAAGGGGAGCCGGACCACTACGAACTCAAGAAGCTCTACGCCTACAGCGACGAGCGCGGGGCGGCGGGGCCCGCGGGACCGCTCGCCGATTGGGTCGAGGCATCGGTCGTCGCCCGAGGCGGGACAAGCATCGATCTCTGGAGCGACACGCGATTTACCCGAGCCCACCGCTTTTACGAAAAGCGCGGCTACCAGAAGTCTGGCGAAACTCGCGAACTTTTTGACAAAAGCGACACCGTTGAGTTTCGCTTTGTGAAGCGCTTGCGCGAAGTGCACCGCTCTACACCCGCCTGACGACGCTCGACGCTCCGCCCTCGCGATTGGTCAGGCCGCCCGCCGATCTGGCCACCGCCAGGAGTGCGGACGTGGAGTTCTCGCGATTGATGCATCGAAGGGAGTTCCCAGGCTCTCCGGCGCATAAACCGCGCGCGCTCATCCCCGCCTGCGAGTCGCTGATTCCCCGAGCGAGCTCCGAAATGGCCGAAGAACCGGAGGTTATTGCCGGCGCTGGCGCGTCTCCCGGTAGCGTGGCATCGACAGGTTTGGCAGAATCAAATGCAGTTTTCTGCAAAAGAACGACCGGGGAACGTTCGACAACTGGAGGCCTCGGCAGGAAATGTGACGATCGGCGTGCTCGATTTTGTCTGTGATTGCGGCACGATATTCAATTCGATTGCGCGTACTTTTTCGCGACGCCGTCGCAAGCAGACCGAGCCGCTCCTGACGTGTGCTGCACGCGCGCGAATCTTTCCGCTCGCGCTGGTTGCGAGCTGTGCCGGTGATTCTGTCGTGGTTTCATCGTCTTGCGTGGTGCCGCCGCCGAGCGTCGTCCCGGGTCGACGGTCGGCAGCATCCCCTCGCCGACGAACCCACCTAGCATCTGGGGTGGAAGTTCTTCCTTTGATCTGCGAAACTCTCCGGTCCCCTTCGCTATGGATACGGCCGCCCTTACTCGCCTCGCTGCGCGCATTGAAGCTCTTGAAGCCGAGAAGACGGCCCTTGTTCGCCGCGTTCTTCGCGGCGAAGGGGACCTCCGCGCCGCCGACGAGCGCGCAGCAGAGGCTACCCTACGGTTCCGCGAAGCGCAGGCCCGCGCGGACGCCGAAGCGGCGCAAGCGGCTGAATTTTTGCGCGATCTAGACGCCCTTCGCGGCGAGCTGGCGACGCAAACGATGCTCCTCCGCGAACTCCCCGTTCTTGCAGCGCGCTGCGAAGCCCTCGAGGCGGCGGCGGCCGAGTCGGTGGATGAGGCGGGGGAAAGAGCGGCGTTAAACCGAGCACTTTCCACCGAACGAGCCCTTCGTGCCGCGATCGAAGACGCATTTTCCCAGGAGGCACTCGCGCGCGCCGACCTTGAGAATGCACTGGTCGAGAGCCACGCGGCACGCATGACGATGGACGAGGCGCTTGCCGGCGAGCGAAAGCAGCGCGCGCGCGTCGAGGTCGCGTTGGCGGCTACCGGGGAACTTCTCAAGGCGGCCGAACAGCGGATCGTTCCGCCAAGTCGCCGGGAAGAGCCGGTGTACGAACGCGACTTTCCGAGGAGCGAGCCGCCATCAAGTGCGCTCCCCTCCAAAGAATCGCGGGTTCGCGAGAAGGGGCTTCGCGACGAATTGACGCTCCTTGGGGCACGGAACGACGCGCTCGTCGATCTCGCCAAGCACGCCCTCCGCGCACTTCTCGCCGCGGTCGACCGCGCTACGGGGGACACTCCTGCGGTGACGACCGACGTCGCCGAGCGGCTCCGAACGCTCCTTGGCGGCGTCGCGCCGGGGCGCGCTGAGCCTCGCCTTGCCGCCGCGACCGTCAGCTCTCTTGGCGGGACGCTCCATATCGATCCGGCGCTTGGTCATGTAATTATTGATTTTTCGCGAATCCGCCCCGCGGAGGCGCCTCCAGACGGCGACGCCGGCGAAGACGACGGATTTGCCGATGCCTACCTCCTCTTCGTCGCGTCGTGGGCGGCATCGGTCTATCTCGCTGCCAAGACGGCGCAGCTCCCGCCAGAACCCGGAGACGCCGCGCGTATCTTCCGATTCACCCCCTTCGGAACCAGCCATCGGTGAGTGAAGTCCCCAGGACGAAGAGGCGCAGTCCCAGTCTCTACGTACAGGTAGTAGTTGCGGTTATTTGTGGCATTGTCTTGGGGCTTCTGAAGCCCGAATGGGCCACCGCCTGTCGAGGGTTGGGAGAGCTATTTGTTCGTTTCGTGAAACTCCTCGTTGCGCCCGTCGTGTTTACGACCGTTGCCCTTGGAGTCGCAGGAACTTCCGAAGATCCTCTCGCGTCCTCAACGAACGCACGAAGCGCAGGGAAGACGTTCTTCCGAGCGATTGTCTACTTTGAGGCCCTCACAACACTGGCGCTTCTCGTCGGCCTTGCTGTCGTTCACGTGGTGAAACCTGGGGCAGGTATCCACGCCGATGCGAAGACTCTTGACTCGGCAGCTGTCGCAGAAGTTACAAAAAATGCGGGCCCTACCAAACACGGTATTGATCACATTCTGTCCCTGATTCCAAAGAGCATTGTTGCCCCATTTGCCGAGGGGGACATGCTTCAAATCCTTACCCTCGCCGTCCTCACTGGCGTTGCCATTCGGACCCTCGCGCCACCGCTGCGTGCAGAATGCAGGCGTGGCATTGAGGCGATCGGGAAGATCGCTTTCGCCGCCGTCGGCAAGGTCATGATTTTGGCGCCACTTGGCGCGTTTGGGGCGATGGCGTTTACCGTAGGAAAATACGGAGTTGGAAGCCTCGCAGGCATGCTGAAGCTAATGGTTGCGTTCTACATCACGGCGGCGCTGTTCGTCGTTGTCGTCCTTGGCGCCGTCTGTCGCGTCATCCGCATCCCGCTCTTTGGCCTCCTCGCTTACCTCCGCGAAGAAGTCCTGCTCGTGCTCGGGACGTCGTCCTCAGAGTCGGCGCTCCCAACCTTGATGGATAAGCTGGAAGATGCAGGTATCGCGCCGCGCGTCGTGCGCCTCGTTGTCCCCACCGGCTATTCGTTTAACCTCGACGGCACATCGATCTACCTCACGATGGCGGCAGTCTTTGTTGCACAAGCGCTGGATATTCCTCTTACGTTTCGGGATGAAGCACTCCTCCTCGGGCTGCTCTTGCTCACCTCAAAAGGGGCGGCGGCGGTCACCGGCGGCGGCTTCGTGACGCTCGCCGCGACGCTCGCTTCGGTCGGCACCATCCCTGTCGCTGGCCTCGCGCTGCTCCTCGGCGTCGACCGCTTTATGAGCGAGGCGCGTGCCCTCGTGAACCTCGTCGGCAATGCGGTCGCCGCCTTCGTGGTCGCCGCCTGGGAGGGGGAGCTTGACCGGGAAGCGATGAGCCGCGCTTTCGCGAAAAAAAGCCTTTGAGCGTCGAAAGAAGAGTGAATCAGCGCGGCTGAAATACCGGAAAGAAAACGCGCGGCGCACGCTTCTTGCGAAGGCATTTGGTGTGGCCCGAGAGGAAGCAGACCGTGAGTGCGCGCCGCGGAAGTCCCGTCGTACTCCGCCCCGAGCGGTGCCAGACGTGATTGTGGACGAGCATCACTTCGCCAGCCACCGCCGGTACCCGCACGATGTGGGCCTCGGCGTCGGCTTCTTCCAGCTTGTTCTTCGGTACGACACCGCCGAGCGGTGTCGCGAGCCCCTTTTTGTGGCTCCCCGGCACAAATTCCAAGCAGCCGCCGTCGAGGGGCGCGTCGTCGAGAGCCGTCCAGATCTGGAGCTTTGGCTCCCGATCGAGGCCCCAAAAGGTCCCGCCATCTTGGTGGAAGGGGAGGTCGCTGCCGCCGGTTGCCGCTGCCTTGTTGAAGACGAGTGCGCGGTAGATGGCAATCGGATCGCCGTCGTAGGCGCGCTTCGCAATCGCCTCAAAAATGGGATTTTCGATCCACGAAAGAAACAGCGGATCCCGCTCAAGCTTTTCGACTTTCCGATAACGAAGAGTCGGACCTTCCCAGCCTTTTCCGTAGGTGAGATCGTCGTAGGAGCCACTGTCGGCGTCCCGCTGAAAGAACAGCTCCGGGTAGGTCACTTCGCCGAGCATGATCGCGTCGATGCGATCGCGGAGCTCGCGCAGCGTCTTTTCGCCAGCAATACGGCCGACGCGTGCGTAGCCATCGCGGTCGTAGTCCTGAAAAATACGTTCGATTTCAGAGTCTTGGAGCTTCATTGCTTTAGCCAGTCGCTGTTGCCTCGGTGCCTCGCCACCGCCGAGCGAGGTGGTCGATCGCGACGCGCAGCTCCTCCGGAAGCGCAGCCGTAGCACAGGCGCCATCGAGGTGCTCCGGCCCCTTTGGACCGAGAATCGTCGTCACCGGCGCGCCGCCGACGAACCCATACGCGAGTTCGCGCAGGGAAAAGTTGTAAGATGCAGCGAGTTCGGCGAGTTCGGCGATGCGGGGCGCAAGCGCCTCCGAGCCATACCGATGCCGATAGAGCGGGACACGGGCGATGCGCGATTTTCGAGGGGTTACGCCAGGTTCGCGAGCAAGCACTCCGCCCGCCAGCGGGTTGTAGGCGGAAAGGGAGAAGCCTGGGTGGGCCGCTGCAAAGGGGAAAAGCTCGCGCTCCGCGTCCCGTACGAGGACGTTGTAGAGGATCTGGTTGTGGGTCGGCTCCGGGAGCCCCACCTGCTTTGCGGTATGGATCACCTGCATGCATTCCCACGCCGAGTGATTTGAGAGGCCGAACGCGGCAATGGTCCCTTCGTCGATGAGCGTCGCCATCGCTGCGAGCGACTCGCCGATCGGCGTTTCCGGATCACGCCCGTGCCAGAGCAACAGATCGATGGGGCGCTGCAGGCGATCTCGCGAGCGGCGCGCCGCTTCAAGGGCGACCGGCTTCGAGAGCCCCTCTGGTTTCCCAGCGGACATCGCTCGGCCAATCTTTGTGAGGATAAACGAGCGATGTTCCTTGTCTTCTCGGGCAAGGGCAGCGCCAAGGCGCGTCTCGGCGAGGCCGTTGCCATAGGCATTCGCGCAATCGAAGGCGAAGAGTCCCTGGGAACAGGCGGCAGCCACGATCGCCGATGCGGTCGCTTCGTCGCAGGCGCCTCCAAAGTTCATCGTGCCGACGACGACCTTTGGAAGCCTAGAACGTTCCGGATTCACTTCTTAAAGAGACGTCCGAAGAAGCCGCCCGGCGGCTCGCTCTTGCCATCCCGCTTGGACGGCGGCGGCGTGCTCGGCGTCCCGGAGGCTTTGCGCATCGTGTAGATGCGGATCTCCCTTTGCGCATCAACGTTCTTCGGGTTGCGGTCGGTGATGTTTCGGAAGTCGCGAAGCGCCGCTTTCTCGTTCCCGAGGCGCTTGTGCAGGATTCCTCGGTAGAAAAGGGCCCGCTCACTGTCCGCGTTGAGCGATAGAGCCTTCTCTACGTCGGCCAAGAGGCGCTTCAAGAGGTCGCTATCGTTCCCGTCGTGGCGGGTCGCTTCGATCCACGCGAGCAGTGCGACGTAGTCAGACTGAGTACCGTCAAGTTCGACGGCAGAACGTGCATGAATTTCGGCATTTATGAGATCCTTCTTGCGGAAGAAAACTTCCGCCTTTTGGAACTCATTCATCGCCTTGAGCGCATTCTGGACGGCAGCTTCCTCGTCTTTTTTTGAGACGCCCTTGTCCAGCTGATCCAGGTATTCCTTGCGCTTTACCCCGTCCGTCAAAGTGACGTGGGCCTCGGTGATTTTCGCAAAGATCGTCGCCGCCTTCGGCTTCAAATCGGCGAGCGCAGCCGGGATCTTGTCGGGATGCCACTGCTTCACGAGCTTCATGTAGGCCCCGGTCGCGTCGGCCGCCGAAGCCCCCTTCGCGAGACCGAGCACGTCAAAGAGGGACTCCCCGTCGACCGCTACGAACTTGTCCTCGATCGTCTTTCGCAGCAGCGCGTGCTCATTCGTCATTCCAGGAACGCGTGTCGAAAGAGGCGCCGCTTCGCTCGGCGCGCTCGGCGCAATGGAGCGCGGTGCCGTCGGAATGCTCACCGGCGCCGCCGTCGGGACGCTCGCCGCCGGAATGCTAGCCGGCGCCGCCGTCGGAGGGGCGATGGGTGCCGGTGCCTTCGGGGGATCGTTGATCGGCGCTCCGCTGCCATCGAGGTAGCGACGGGGCATCGGCGAACCGCGCCGGTCAGAACCGGAAATCGTAATTTCCTCCTCTACGATCATGGCGCGGCGTTGGACCGATTTGGTGATCCGCATCCGCGCGACGGCCGCCCCGGGAGCTCCGTCGAGGCTGATCGAGCTGTCGGGGACTTCCGAAACACGTTGGGAAGACGTCGGCGAGGAGGACGCAGGCTGGGAGGAAGAGGGATGCGAAGACGGCATTCCCGAAGCTGGAATCTCTTCGCGCGCATCCGGGACGACATCGATCTGCTTCGTAATCAGCAGCGCGTACATCAAGAGCTGCGTGGCGGAGGGCGGGAGCACGCCGAGCGCGAGGAGGGCGTCGAGGCGTTGTGGCTCCTCCCGGAGACGGCCGACAAACTCCTTCTCGGTGCGCGTCAAGCGCAGGCGCTCCGGCGAAGCGTGCGCGGGGACCCCGAGGCGCCCCCCCGCCACCCGTCCGAGCGCCGCAGTAACGTGCTCAAAGGGCGGATTTTGCTTCACTCCGGCCCAGAGGACCGCAAGCGGCTCGATCACCGAACCGGTTCCGCCGACCCCTTCGAGGCCGTCGAAGCCGTCGTAGTACGCGAACGTCCCCGTTGCCGGCAGAAGGAACAGGCGCACGAGCTTCCGCTCGAGCTGAATTTGCAGGGCTCGGTCGATCTCCTCTTGGGTGACCGCCCCTTGCTCGACGAGCACGGCGCCGAGCAATTTTCCCGAGTTCCGTGCGTCCTCAAGAGCACGCGTGAGCTGCTTCGCCGCGACGTTCCCGAGGTCAACCAGAATAGACCCGAGAAGGCCTTCGGTATCGCTCGTGCGGATTTTAGCGGGGACGCCGGCGCGCGTCGTGACCGTCGCGACGACGTTTCCGTCGACAAGAAAGTCGAGCGTCCCCGTCAGCGCCCGTTCGAGGACGTAGACGAAGAGGTGTGCAACCGGGGTTTTGTCGAGGGTGCCTTGGGCCGTAGCTGCCGAGGGGCGCATGGATCACTCGCAGGGGGGCGACGTACGGGGTAGGAGTAAACGGGCACGTGGCCGGTAGGAAAACCCGGCTTGGCGCGCTCGACAACAACAGTTCCATCTACCTCAAATTTCTCCGGCCGTGTGCGCCGATCCGCGACGACTTCCCCGATGGCCGAAAGCCCGCCCAACCTCCCCTCAAAAATCGCCGACTTCGAGATCCTCCGTCGCCTTGGAAAAGGGGGGATGGCCGAAGTTTTTCTCGCGCGCAAACGGGGTGCCGAGGAGACGGCGAAGACGCTTGTCGTCAAGCGGATCCTCCCCAGCTACGGCAGCTCGCGGCGCTTTCGCGGCATGTTCATCGACGAGGCGAAGCTCGCGACGCGCCTGAACCATCCCAATGTCGTGCAGGTTTATGAGTTTTTCGAGGTTCCTCAAGAGGGGCACGTGCTCGCGATGGAGTACGTGGAGGGGCCCGACCTCGGACAGGTCTTGTCGCAAGCGCGCAAGGTTCAATCCGCGTTCGAGCAGGGTTCAAATCGCCCGTTTGCTAGCGCCGCACTCGACCCTTACCTCGTTGCCTGGATCGTTGCTGAAGTTGCAAAAGGGCTCCACTACGCCCACGAACGGAAGGACGATCAGGGGCATCCGCTACAAATCGTGCACCGAGACGTCAGCCCGTCGAACGTGCTTCTTTCCTTCGAAGGTGCGGTAAAGATTGCCGACTTTGGGATCGCGAGTGCACGCTTTACCGAGGACGAAGCTGGCGTAATTAAGGGTAAATTTGGCTATATGTCCCCCGAGCAAGCTCGTGGGGAAAAGGTGGACCGGCGCTCTGATCTCTATTCGCTTGGCGTTCTTTTTTGGGAAGCACTCACCCTCCAGCCGCTCCACGCGGGACTAGGTGGTGAAGCACTTCTCGACATTGTTCGCTCCGGCGTCATCGAGCCCCCGAGTCGCATCCGACCAGAGATTCCTGAAGCCATTGAAGCGGTCGTTCTAAAGCTTCTGCAGAAGAATCCCGACGACCGTTTTCTGAATGGTCGAAAGCTCGTGGAGGCGCTGAATCGTCTGCTTCTCGAGCATCAAGAGATGATTGACAGCCTGCGCCTCGAAGAGACGCTGGCCGATCTCTTTCCAGCGGCGAGTCGCGTTCGCGATGAAGCGCTCCACCTTGTGGGGGCCGGCGACGTCGAGTCGCCGCGGACGGTGGCCGACCGGAAAGCCCGCGATGCCAGCAAATCGGTTGCCGCGTCGATCGCTGGCCCCGATCCGGGGCGGGAGCACGAGAAAGAGCGGAGCGAGCGCCCGGAAGTCCGCCACGTCGTCGTCGTCCGCCTTCGACTTCACCCGCGCGCCGGCCTCTCCGGCGGAAACCTTGAGCGCCAGCTTGCGCCGCTTAAGCGAATGCTTGGCGAAATGGCCTTCAAATACCGAATGCGCTGGCATTGGGACGGCGCCTGCGACGCTACGGCTATCGCCGGCACCGCCGCGAAACATGCTCGCGCCCCCTTTGAAGCGGCGATGCTCGCCAAGGAGGCCCAAGAGGCCATCCTTGCGGCAAGCGATGGGGATGACCCGCTTTTTTCGGCGTCTCTTGCCCTCGTACGGGCCACGGCGACCGGCCCGCGCGACAAGAACGGCCATCTCGTTCGCTTCGCGATGCCGGAGTCGGCCCATTGGCTCGGCGCTCTTTTGCTCGACCAGACACCGCCGGGGAAGACCTTCGTCGCTGGGGGCCTCCAACGGATCCTACGCCGAGATTTCTTGTGGGGGGATGAGCGCATCCTCGATGTAGACGACACGCGCGGCGCGCAACTTCCTCCAGAACTTCGGGTACATGAGCTTGTGCGTGCCCTCTCCGCCGAGGAGCGCGCGCGGATCGCGGCAACGAGCGGGAGCGATCTTGTCGGCCGCGATGGGGCCCGGGCCGATCTCGTCTCGGCCTTCCACGCGGCGACGTCCCGTGGTCGTGGCCAGCTCGTCCTCCGTGCCGTAACCGGCGAACTTGGCATTGGGAAGAGCGCGCTCGTTCAAGCTTTCCTAAATGAGATCCGCGAACCGCATCGCGTACTTCGCGCGGAAGCGAGCCCAGTTTCGACCGAGAACCCCTACGCAACTGCGATTGAGCTCGTGCGCGATACGCTCGGCCTTGATGGCAATGAGTCGGTCGACGAAGTCGCGCGGGCGATCGTCGCCCTTGGGACGCGTGAGCTTGAGAATCACCCCGCAATTCATAAACTTGCTGAGCTTGCCGCTCGCAAGAACTCCGGCGACGAAGATGACGGTGAGAGCTTCAAAAAGCTCGTCGTACATGGTCTTCGTAGCTTCTTGATTGCGCTTTGTGGTCGTGATCCGGTCGTATTTGTTCTTGAAAGTTTTCAGTGGATCGATCGTCAGTCCTGGGAGGCATTCTCAGCGATTTTTGCTGAACCGTTCCCCTTTGCGCTCTTCGTCCTTCTCGTCACGCGGACCGATGAGCGCGCGCCGACCCTCCCCGCCGCGGCGATTCCGATCCCCCTCGACTCGCTCGACGAGGACGAGCAGGTGCGTCTCGTCGAGAATCGGTTGGGCCTGAAGCGCGGAGTCTCTGAAATCGTTCGTGAAATTGGGGCGCGCGTCGGCGGGAATCCCTTCTTCCTGCTTGAGATGATCGACGCGATGCTTGAGCGGGGCACGCTCCGACTCGTCAATCGGAGCGCCAGCGACGGCACGAGCGCCGGGGCCGAGGACGGCGAGCCGGAACTGGTGCGAAAAGAGGGGGCCGGTGATCTCTTCGACCTTCCGTCGACCCTTGAGCAGCTCGTCGCCGACCGCATCCTCGAACTCCCGGAAGACGAACGGGCCATTGTGCATTGGCTCGCCGTCGCCGGAGGGGCGCTTACCGCCGACGAATTGGGCGCGCTCGCCGGCGCCGACGCGGAATCGTGCGCGGCGCGACTCTGCACACGCGGCCTCTGCGACGCCCGGAGTCACGGCCGCAGCCGCGTCCTGGATGCCGTCGACTTCCGCCACCCGCTGACCCGCGACGTCGCCTACGCCGGCCTCGATCGCGTGCGAAAGGTGCGCATGCACGCCGCTGTCGGGCAGCTCTTTGCGCGTGGCGCGCGGAAGGACCTCGGCCCCGCGATCGTCGCGCGCCACCTAGAGAAGGGGGAACTTCGCGAAACAGCAGCACATTTTTATATCGAAGCTGCGCAGGCCGCGCGAAATGACCACGAGCTCCCGCTCGCGACCCGCTACTTCCAGAAAGCGCTCGTGGCACTCCCCGCGGGGGACACGCGTCGCTTCGTCTGCCTCGAAGCTCTCGACATGCTCTTTCGCCATACTGGTAAGAAAAAAGAGCGAATTCGAGTTCTTATGGAGCTGAAGCGCTCGGCCAAGGTGGCGGGAACTGCCCGTCCCGTGGCGGGGGCGTTGTTGCATATTGCACGGTTTGAACTCGACGACGCGCGCCTCGAGCAGGGCCTCCCGCGCGCGCTACGGGCGGCGTCGCTCGCCTCGAAGGCCGAGCTCGTAAACCTCGCGATTGAAGCCGAGGCGCTCTCTTCCGAGTTCCTTCGTGAACTCGGCGACGTCCAGGGGGCGCTTGCCGCGTGCGACCGCGCATTGTCGGCGAGCGACCCGAAGATGGGTCGTCATATCCCGCCGCGAACGCGTGCAGAAGTGCTTGTAAATCGAGGGGTTTTGCTGCGGCGTGTCGGTCGCGTGCGGGAGGCGGTCGATGCCTACGCCGATGCCATCGCCTACGCGAAGATCGCCAACGCCCGCCGGCTAGAGGCCCGCATCCGAAACGCGCTCGCCTTCGCGATGTGGGTTCAGGGGCGCTACGAAGATGCTCTCGCCCTCGGCCAGCAGTCGCTGACGCTCGACCTCTCCATCGGTGCGCGCTTTGCGCTCGCCAAGACGATCACGAACCTTGCCGTCGCCTTTGCCCGCCTCGGTGACTTGCCGACGGCGCGCGCCCATCTCCAGCGGGCGGGCGAGCTTCATGAGCGCTACGGCGACGAGGAAAGTCGCGCCGACTACATGATCGTCCTCGCCGAAATTTCCCTTGAATACGGAGATTTGGACGAAGCAAGGACCGTCGTCGACGAAGCGCTTGCCCTCGCGACCGCCGCGCGAAATGCCTACGACAGCACTCACGCCAAACTCGTCCGTGCGGCGCTCCACCTCGCCGAGCGGCAGCCGCGCCGGGCCGCCGAGCTTGCCCTTGAGGCGCGCCACGAGGCCGAGTCGCAAGCGCTCGTTGCATACATGTATTATGCAATGGCGCTGGAGGCTTCGGCCCGCGTGGAAATCGGCGAGGTGCACATCGCGACGCTCCTCGGCACGATGGCACTCGGTGGCGTCGAGACGGTCCAAGGGTGCGAATACGGTCTCGAAATTCGTCTGCTTTGTGCCGACGCGCTCAAGCGTGCCGGGTCGCCGCAGGCGCCGACTGCGCGCCAGCGGGCCGTCGACTACGCGACAGCTCTCTCCAACGAGATTCGGGATCCGCGATTTCGCCGTTTGTTTTCAATGCGGCCACCGATTCTGGCACTGTTCGACTCGACGCCCGCTCCCGGCGTTGAACGGTCTCTCTACCTGCTCAATGGCGCCGCATCCGACGGCTCCGTTTTGTAGGAAATTCGAGTACTTTACCGGTCGCCCCCGCGACGCGCCCCCTTTGAGCGGTCCCCCGCCTTTCGAACATGTCTTCTTCGCCCCATGCCGCCCCGAAACGCACGGCCCTAATCTTGAGCGGCGGTGGCGCTCGTGGCGCCTACGAGGTTGGCGTCCTTTGGTACGTCTTCGATGAGCTCGCCCGCCTCCGCGGCAAGAGCCCGCGCGTCGACATCATCAGCGGCACCAGCGTCGGCGCTATCAACGGCTGCTACCTCGCCTCCCACCTCGACGACACCAGCCAGGGGCTCCGCCGGCTCGTCTCGATGTGGAGTGAGCTTGAGTTCACGAAGGTCGTCCGCTTCGGTCCGAAGCAGCTTTGGTCGATCCCGAAGCTGCTCACCGGAGGCACGCGCGAGACCGGTTTCTTCAACGCAGAGCCGCTTGCCGAGCTTGTAGCTCGTGAGATTCGTTGGCGTTCTGTTGCTCGTTCCATTCGGAACCGCGCGCTTCACGGCCTCACCGTCTCCACCACCGAGGTCGCGACGGGGCGCACGGTCGTCTTCATGCAGACGTCCCCCGACGTCGCCCTCCCGGCGGCCGCTCCCCCCCGCACGCTGTTCCGGGCGGACCACATCGGGCCGACGCATGCTCTTGCAAGCGCTGCAATTCCTTTGGTATTTCCGCCGGTTCGTATCGACGGGTCCCTCTACATCGACGGTGGCCTGCGCCAGAACACGCCGATCGCGCCAGCGCTTCGCCTCGGAGCGAGCCACATTCTCGCCGTCGGCTCGTCGCGGGAAGTCCGCGGGGTGGTCGTCAGCGAGGACTCCCACGAGGCGGCCCGTGTCCCCGGAGCAGCATTTTTGCTTGGAAAAGTGCTGAACGCCTTCCTCCTCGACCACATCGACGTCGACATCGAGCTGCTTTCGCGCATCAATCAGGTTCTTGCCGACGGGACGAGCGTCTACGGCAATGAATTTACTTCGAAAATCAACGAGCTCGTGAAGCGTCGCGGCGGCATGCCGTACAGCCCGGTTTCCAGCCTCGCCGTCCGTCCCAGCGAAGACCTTGGCCGTCTCGCTGCAGCCCACGTAAGGCGCGGAAAATTCTTGGGAAATCCGATGTTCGTGAAGCAGATCTTGAACCTGCTCGACGTCGGCGCCGGCGACGAATCGGACCTCGCGAGCTACCTGCTCTTCGACGGCACCTTCTGCCGCACCCTGATCGAACTCGGCCGCTCGGACGCGCACGCGCGGCGCCATGAAATTCTTGCGTTTTTTGAGGACGCCGAATCCGATCGCCCGCAGGTCGAAGAGCTCCCCCCCGCCGACCGCCAGAAATACCCGTCGGTCCCGCCGCCGAGTTCCTTGCCGACCTTCCCAAAAATCGGGAGCTAAATCAGCTCTTTGCTGCGATACGGAGTCGGTTGCCGTCTCGATCCACGAACGCGGCAGCGGCGGCGCCTTCGCGCGTGAACGCGATGCCTCGATTCTCGTAGACGCCGAGGGTCTCTTCGAAATCCCCGCGGGTGAAGAAGGTGATAGGCGTCGTCTTGCCGGCGGCCGTCGTAAGGGTCACGACAAAATCGTCCCCAAGGTCGATCTGCGCGTGATCTCCTGCAAGATCCACGAGTTTCGCTCCAAGGGTTTCAACAAAGAAGCGCACTTCGTGCCCCAAATCGCCCACCGAGAGCGTCGGTGCGCCAGTTGCCGTTCCGCCGTTCAACATGTTGTCTCCTCGCCGCTCAGCGTCGTCCGCCGCGGCCGTCCGGATCGGGATCGTAGATTTCGGTGCGACCTTCCCAATCGTCTTCGGCGCTCACCGCAGGCTTCTGGGGGGGCGCACCCGATTTGTCGAGGTTTTTCGAAGATTCGCCGGGATCGAGTGACGGATCGCGGCCGAAGATCTCGCGGGGATCGACGACCTGGGTGCGCTCGTCGTCCTCAAAAAGCACCGGTCGAGGTTTCCGCGCAGCCACCGTGGGCTCCTCCGATCCCCGGACGGGGGCCGCCGGTTCGGGGCGCACCAGCGGTTCTTCGAGGAGGTTCATCGAGCCCGTGTAGGTTTCCGCGAAGGAAAAATCAGGCAAATTTCGCGGGAGTAGCCCTTTTCGTGGTCGAAGAACCGGTGGCTGCACACGCGGCGTCGCGTCGCGGACCGTTGCTGGCGCCGGGGGGACCGGCCTGCCTGCCGCGGGGCGGGGCGCAGGCATCGCCGGTTCCACAGGCGGGGGCACCGCCTCGACGTCGCCGGTCGTGAAGCCGGTCCCGCGGACGCTCGTCGGCGCCTGAATACGGGGAACTTGAACAAACACAGGTGCAGGGCGTGGTTGCGGGGCTGTATCTGCCGGGCGGGAGGCTTCTGGGCGCTCCTTCGGAAGGACCGGAGCCGCCGGCGGGGCCGCAACGGCCTGGGGGCCGAGCGAAGTGGGGGCCGGCGCTGCCGGGCGAGCGGGCAGCGTTTGCGCAAACGCCTGAAGATCACGACGAAAATCAGCGGCCGTCGGGTACCGCTTTTCGCGATCGCGCATCATCGCGCGTGTGACGATCTGGTCCAGCGCCGGCGGTACGTCGGGGCGATGATCGCGGAGCGGCTTTGGCGTTGCGCTCAAGATCGCGAGGAGGAGAGCGTTGTAATTCGGCGCCAAAAACGGGCGCTTGCCGGTGAGTGCCTCGTAGAGCATCACTCCGGTCGCATAGACATCGACGCGACCATCCAGCTTCCGCTCGCCGCGCGCCTGCTCGGAGGCCATGTAGTACGGCGTGCCCATCACCATGCCAGTGCGCGTGAGCGATAGCTCGTCGTCGCCGTCGCCGATGCCGCCCGCCATGAACTTCGAAACACCGAAGTCGAGGATTTTTACGATGGAAGGGCCATGAGCGCGCTTCGCCAGGAAGATATTTTCCGGCTTGATATCGCGGTGCATGACCCCTTTCTCGTGGGCCGCCGAGAGCCCGGCGAGCACCTGGAGGAGCACTTCGCAGACGTCGTGCAAGGGGAGCTTCCGCTCGCGGGCGATGCGACCGGCGAAGGTCTCCCCCTCGAGCTTCTCCATCGCGAGGTAGGGGCTCCCCTCGTGCTCGCCGAGATCGTAGACGGCGCAGATGTTCGGATGCCCAATATTTCCGGCCGCTTTCGCCTCCTGATGGAAGCGCGCCACGCTCACTTTTTTCGCGGCGTGGGTCGGATTCAAGACCTTGATCGCGACCTCGCGGCCGAGCGTGAGGTGCTCGGCTTCGAAGACCGTCCCCATGCCGCCCTGCCCGAGAACGCTCTTGATCCGGTAGCGGCCGCCGATCACTTGGCCGAGCAGATCTTCCCGATAAGGCCGCGCAATTTTCGGTGCGCGGCTCGCCTCGGGGCGCTTTGGCGGCGCAGTGTCCGGCGTCGGCACGACGACAGGGGCCGCCCGACGCGGACGCTCCTCATCGTTGCTTCGCGAAGCGCCCGGCAGCGGCAGTCCCGTCGCCGGGCATACGGTCGCCGCCGCGGCATGCGGCATGCGGCAGTGCACGCAACGGACGAAGCGCTGGCTCATAGGGTGGACGGGGACGGTACCAATTTCGGGGGGACTCGACCCTGGAAAAATCGACGTCTTCCACGGTTGTCGGTAAGCTGCCGCCTCATGTCTTCGCCCCTCCGTAGCCCCTTCGCCGTTTTCGCCCCCGTAGCGCTTGTGATCGCCGCGATTTCCAGCGTTTCTGGTTGTAGCAGCACCTTTGACGGCTCCCAGGTTGCCGTGTCGGTCAAGGCCAACAAGGCAGGGGTCGCCACCGTGCCGGTCGAAATGAAGCTCGATCACCCTCTCAGCGACGGCGACGGCAAGGATTTCGGCACTGGGGACACCATCGCCATCCCCGCGCTCGGCGATGGCACGAAGATTGAGGGCAGCGTTCAGGTCGCGTTCTACGGCCCCCGGACGATCGACTACAAAATCTTCGAAAAGGGGGCGCGAATCGCTTGGGTTCGTTGCTGGACCGTTGAAGAGACCGAAAAGGGCCCTCTCTTCGCTCACAACTACACCGGTGACAAGACCGAGTACCGGATTGAAGCGACGCCGACGTTTGCCGCCTGTGCCGACGTCCAGAACTGAGTTAATCCGCCGCTAGACACAAAGAAGCCTGCCGAGTGCGATGCACCGGGCAGGCTTCTTTCCTTGGTTAACTCTAGGTCAGTTCCATCACTCGGCGCTCAAGGCCCTTCCCCTTAGAAACACCGGCGATACGCGCCTGGTTCTGAAGGAGGACCCAGAGGACTTGTCCGATCATCGTTTCGGCGTCGGCGCCCTTTTTATCAAAGGTTACAATGAGTTCACCGCCGCGTCCGCTCTCGGTGTACCCGGCGCTCGTCACAAATGGCACGGCGCGTACGGCCTCAAGGGGAACCGGACCTTGGCCAAGATCAATGTGAATTTCCTCCGAGGAGGCGGTCAGTTCATTGATCGATCCGCTCGCCACGACTCGACCGCGGTCGAGAATCGCGGCGCCGTCACACACTTCTTCAAGTTCCTGAAGGTTGTGACTCGAAATGACCATCGTGCAGCGCCCTTTGCGCCGGCGAATGATCTGGCGAACTTCGTAGGCGACACGCGGATCAAGACCAGCAGTCGGCTCATCGAGAAAGACGACTTCCGGATTGCCCAGGAGCGCTTGTGCGATCCCGACCCGCTTCGCCATGCCGTGGGAGAGCCCGCCGCAGCGCACGTCCCACCAGCCTTTTCCGTCGACTTCTTCGAGGACATCGAGGACCGCATCGGTACACTTAGATGCGGGAATTCCTTGAAGTTCTGCGAGGTGCAGCAGGAACTCCGAGACCTTCTCAGAGGCCGGGAGCATCGCGTCTTGGGGGAGGACCCCGAGACGACCGCGGAGCGCGTCGACGTTTGACGGGGCGTGGCCGAGTACCTCCAGGACGCCGTCGCTTGGCTGCAGGTAGCCGGCCATCATCGAGAAGGTCGTCGTCTTGCCGGCTCCGTTCGGTCCGATCAGCCCGTAGACCGATCCGGCGCGAATCCGAAGGCTGATGCCGTCGACAGCGACCTTCGATCCGAAGGCTTTGGTCAGTTTGGTGAGGCGAATCGCGTACTCGACCGGCTTCTTCTTCTTGGCCGGCGCGTCCTTTTCCATCGCCGTCGCGTCGCTTGCCGCGCTCGTGCTCGGTGCCGCATCGCTCGCGACGTCGCTGGGCGGCGGGAGGGAATCCTTGGCCTCTCCGCTCGGCTCTTTTGCATTTTCCGTGCTCATCAGACGTCCCTCTTTGAGAGTGCAAATGCACCAGTCACGAGCGGCAATGCGGCATACAAGGCGCAAGCGAGAAGCCCAACTCCGACGTGCTTCGCGTCCGCAAGCAGGAATTTATCGTCCAAGCTGTTCGGCCAGAAGAACGTCAGGAACTCGATGTCCTTTACCGCGCCAATGATCGCAAGAATGCCGACGACGATGTAGGTCCCGAAGATGGTCAACAGAGCGACCATCGGCGTTCGGAAGAAGGAACCAATGCCCGATGCGAGGCCGGTCCACGCCGCCGTGATCGGCAGGGAGAGAATCCATAGCTGCACGCCCCAACGGAGAATGGAGCCGATGTTGTCGGTGCCCATGACGGCGGAGACGACCCAGACGATGGACGAAATCGCAAGGTGAAGCGCTGCCACGGTAGAGAACAGACCGAGCCATTTCCCCAAGAAATAGCTCGAGCGTCGCGTGCGAACCGTCCAAAAACGGATCGTCCGGTATTGAACGTCCGAGGCGAGGCTGTCGTAGCCGAGGAGGAGCACCAGCCACGGCGTTGTGAACGTCGCGGCCTTCCACATCGAAAGAACCGTCTGCGGAATCGAGGAGAGGTACTTGGCGGTGGCCGCGTCCTTTCCGGTCTTTTCGAGGAACTCGGCGAGCATCGCCTGACGCTGCTCGGGCGTGAGCTCCACCGGCATCATCTCGCGTTGCTTCTTCTCGCCATAGGCGAGCGCAAGGGAAATGAGTGTCGCGACGAGCACCGACAGAATAACGAGGACAAGCCCCTTTGTGCTGCGGAACTGCCGGCGCAATTCACGAAAGAGAATGAGCCGAATTTCGGTAAGAGGGTTCATGTGTGCTCTTTGTTCGCGGTCCTTATTTGTGAAAGAACGCGCGACATCTCGCCACGATTCCCCGCAAATTCGACCAGTGCCGGCGGACGGTACAGGTGCAAAGGCCCCCTGTCACCGAGTTCGACTCATCGCTGTTCGAGGAAACGCGTCAGCACTTTCATCTCGCCCCAGCCGGGGAAGAACGCGAGGACCGACGGGGATGCCATGTCCAAGACCTTCACGACTTGCCCCTCGCCGAACTTCTTGTGGAAGACGCGCGAGCCCTTCCGCAGCGGGCCGCTTGGCGGCGCGTCCTCGGCACCGTGGGCGTCCCGCACCGGCCCCTCGTCGGAGAACGGGGCGGCGAACTCGGGATCGATCTCGATGAACCGCCCCTCGGCCGGTGGAGCTGCCGTCCGTGCTTTCGCCGCGATCGGCGCTTTTTTGGCGGCAAAAGACGGCGCGCTCCAGCCGTCATCGTCTTCGTAGTTGGGCCGCCCAAGGGCCGCCGGCTTCCCGCCCCCGTAGCCGCCAAAGCCGCGGTTGATGTAGCGCCCCTCTTGGGCGATCGCGGTGAAGGTCGGCGAGGGGACGTCGACACAAATTTCGCGAGGAATATCATCAATAAAGCGCGAACGTGCCCCGTAGCGGCTCGTCCCAAAAATCTGGCGGCCGCGGGCCCACGTGAGGAAGAGATTTTTTCGCGCCCGCGTGACGGCAACATAGGCAAGTCGCCGTTCTTCATCGAATTCCTCGGGGTCGAGGGAACCGCGCTGGGCCATGCCCCGGTAGGGGAACATGTCCTCCTCCATCCCGGTGACGACGACGACCTCGAATTCGAGGCCTTTCGCGCCGTGAACGGTCATGAGCGTGACGCGCTCTTCTTTCCCAACACCGTCCAAGTCTGAAACGAGAGAAACGCGCTCGAGATAGCCGCCGAGAGACGGGGTTTCTCCCGCCGCTTGCGCCATCGCCGCGTAGTCGGCAAGGGACCCATGAAGCTCGGCTAAGTTCTCGAGACGAGCCTCCGACTCAATACTTTTTTCTGCTTCGAGCGCAGCCCGATAGCCGGTCACTGCAAGGACGCGATCCAGCAAATCATCGGGGGTAAGCCGCTCCCGTTCGCTTCGAAGCGCAGAAATCATCTGTTTGAAGAGCGTGAGCTTCTTCTTCGTAGCATTGTTGAGCTTTTTCCCCTCGCGCGCCGAGTATGGAGCCTCTTCGAACTCCTTCGGCATCGCAAATAGAGGTGTTTGAAGGCTCTTTGGCGGCTCTTCGAAAAATTCGTCATCGCCCGGCGACGGGACGTTCTCATCGAGTCTGTCGAGGGCGTCCCAGAGCGGGACGCCGAGGGCGGTCGCCAGATCGGTGATGCGCTCCAGGGTCGTCTGCCCGATGCCCCGCGCCGGCACGTTGATGATCCGGAGGAGATCGACGTCGCTCGCCGGATTCTCGAGAATTCTCAGGTAGGAAAGCGCGTCCTTGACCTCCGCGCGCTCGTAGAACTTCGTGCCGCCGACGATGTCGTAGGCGTAGTTGGCCGCCCGCAACGCCTCCTCAAGGACGCGTGACTGCGCATGAACCCTGTAAAATACAGCGATTTGCTTAGGGGCGGTCCCGGCGTCGCGCGCGCGCCGAAGGATTTCGACCACCTGGGCCGCCTCATCGCGTTCGTCGGCGGTGGCGACGATTGCGACCGGTGCCCCCGGCTCGTTTTCCGTCCAGAGCTCTTTCTCGACGCGGTTCCGCGACCGGGAAATAATTCCGAGCGCCGCCTGTACGACGTGGCCGGTACTCCGGTAGTTTTGTTCGAGCTTTACAACTTTCGCGTCGGGGAAGTCGTGGGAGAAGCCACGAATGTTTTTTACGTCTGCACCACGCCACGCGTAGATGCTTTGGTCGTCGTCGCCGACGACGCAGAGGTTGCGATGGCGATCAGAAAGCGCTCGTAACAGGCCGTATTGAGTGCCGTTTGTGTCTTGAAACTCGTCTACAAGTACGTGCGTAAAACGGCTCCGGAGCTGCTCGGCCTCGGGTGTCTCCGAGCGGAGAAGATGGAGGGTCTTCAAAATGAGATCTTCGAAGTCGAGGGCACCTGCCTGCTCGAGCATCTGCTCATAACGAGTCCATGCCTTCTTTACGACTTCATCCCCGAACGCATCGAGGTTCATCGTCGCCGGACTGCGCCCTTCCTGCTTCTCTTTTTGGGCCCGCGAGAGGAGCGCACGTGGCGTAAATCGCTTGTCGCCGTCGGCGGCGAGATCGAGTTCGCGGACGACCCGTGTCATCGCCGAGCGCTGATCGGCGGTGTCGTAGATGACGAAATTTTTTGGGACGCCGATCGCCTCCCCGTGACGGCGGAGGAGGCGCGCGCAGATGGCGTGGAACGTCCCGACTTGAAGCTCGCGGCAGATCTCGTCGCCGAGCATCGGCAAGAGGCGTTCGCGCATCTCGCCTGCCGCTTTATTCGTGAATGTTACCGCGAGGATCCGCCACGGTGCCACCCGCGCACGAGCAACGAGATTGGCGATTCGGTAGGTGATGACGCGCGTCTTGCCGCTGCCGGCCCCGGCAAAAACGAGCAGGGGGCCGTCGACGTGCGCGACCGCTTCCGCCTGAGGAGGGTTGAGGTCGGCCATAGTGGCCGAGGACCTACCACTTTTTCGGCCGTCTTTCGCCGTGGGCGCTATAATGGACGGTCCGATGAGCGACGTCGAAAACACCACCGAAAGCCCGGAAACCGCCCCCGCCACGCCCGCTGAGGCCCACGAGCCTTCTAAGGAAGAGACCCCGGTCGTCGAAGCGCCCGATCCGGTGCAGGCCGCGAAAGCGGAAACCGCAAAGTACAAAGATCAGCTTCTCCGAGCACTTGCGGACAACGACAACTTCCGCAAGCGCGCCCGGAAAGAGGTTGAAGACGCAAACCGGAATGGCAAGTCGGACCTCCTCAAGGACTTCCTCCCGGTCTTCGACAACGTAGAACGCGCATTGAAGAGTGGCGAAAATGCCACCGAGGTGAAGCCGGTCATCGAAGGTCTTCAGATGGTCCTTCGCCAGTTCACCGACATGCTCGGGAAGCACTCCATCGTGCGCACCCCCGGCGTCGGAACCCCCTTCGATCCTTCGTTCCACGAGGCGATTCAGCAAATCGAGACCGATGAAAGCCCCGCGGGGACGATTCTCGCGGAGGTCCAGCCCGGCTGGGTCCAAGGCGAGCGTCTCCTCCGCGCCGCGCTCGTTGTCGTCGCGAAACCGAAGGGCTGAGCGCGAAGAGTTATCGCCGTTTCTTTCGGCCTTTTGCGAACGGATCGGGCAACCTCGCCCGGTCCGATCGCGTTTTCCTTGGCTTACGAACAAATCTTACCGATCGTCGTCGGAGCCCGCCGCGGGACGACGCTTTTAAGGGACTAAGATGAGCGACAAGATCATCGGAATCGATCTCGGCACGACGAACTCCTGCGTAGCCATCGTCGAGGTTCTTGCGGACGGCAAGACCGACGTCCGCATCATTCCGAACGCGGAAGGGGCCCGCACAACGCCGTCGATCGTCGGGTTTACCGTCACCGGCGACCGCCTTGTTGGTCAGCCCGCAAAGCGCCAGGCTGTGACCAACGCTCAAAATACTGTCTACGCGGTGAAGCGTTTGATGGGTCGAAAGGTTGGCGCCGAAGACGTTGAGCGCCAGCGGAAAATCGCGCCGTATTCGATCGTCGAGGCAAAGAACGGAGACGCCTGGGTCAATGTCGCAGCCAAAGACATGTCTCCCCAGGAAGTTTCCGCGATCATCCTCACGAAGATGAAGGAGATTGCCGAGACGTACCTCGGCGAGAAGATCTCTGAAGCGGTCATTACGGTACCCGCCTACTTCGATGATGCCCAGCGCCAGGCGACGAAAGATGCCGGAACCATTGCGGGTTTGAACGTCCGCCGGATCATCAACGAGCCGACGGCCGCAGCGCTCGCTTATGGCCTTCAGAAGAAGGAGCGGGAGCGAATTGCCGTCTACGACCTTGGTGGAGGCACGTTTGATATCTCGATTCTGGAGATTGCCGATGGCGTCTTCAGCGTGAAATCAACGAACGGTGATACTCACCTCGGTGGTGAGGATTTTGACCAAAGAATCGTCGATCACATCGCCGAAGAATTCGAAAAAGAGACAAAGGTCGATCTTCGCAGTGATCGCATGGCCCTGCAGCGTTTGAAGGAGGCGGCTGAAAAAGCGAAGCACGAACTTTCCTCCTCGCGCGAGACCCAGATCAATCTTCCCTTCATTGCTCAGAACGCTGCCGGCCAGCCGCTTCACGTCGACCGCACGATGTCACGTGTCGATCTCGAGATGCTCGTCGGTGAGCTCGTCGACCGCACCCTTGAGCCGTGCAAGAAGGCGCTCGCTGACGCACGACTGACCCCGGCGGACATCCACCAGGTGGTTCTTGTCGGCGGAATGACGCGCATGCCGCTCGTCTACAAAGTCGTCAAAGAGTTTTTCGGAAAAGAGCCGAGCAAAGGCGTCAATCCTGACGAGGTGGTTGCCGCGGGTGCTGCCCTGCAAGGTGCTGCACTTCTTAACGAAACCGTTGAGGTTCTCCTCCTCGATGTCACCCCGCTAAGTCTCGGCGTCGAGACGGGGGGCGGGGTCTTCACACCGATGATCGGTCGAAATACGACGATCCCGACGGAGCGGAGCGAGGTCTTCACGACCAGCGTTGACAATCAGAATTTCGTTCCGATTCACGTCCTCCAGGGTGAGCGCGCAATGGCGGCGGACAACACGAGCCTCGCCCGCTTCGAACTCGCCGGGATCCCACCGGCACCGCGCGGTGTCCCGAAGATTCAAGTGACCTTCCGAATCGACGCGAACGGAATTCTCGCCGTTGAAGCGAAGGATCTAGGCTCCGGGAAAGTGATGGTCGTTAACGTTCAGCCGACCAGCGGGCTTTCGAAGGACGACGTCGAGCGATTGGTCGGCGAAGCGGAGCGTCATCAGGCCGGCGACGGCGATCGCCGCGAGCTTGCAGAGATTCGTAACCAAGCAGAAACATTGCTCTATACGACGGAAGCAGCCCTCGAAGGTTACCAGGACCTCGTCGCCGCGGACGTCCTTGAGAACACGAAGACCCATTGCGCGATCCTCCGCGAGCGCCTCGAAAATGGCGGGCGCTTGAACGAGGTCCGCGAGGCCTACCAGGCGCTCGAAACGTTGACGTTTCAGATCGCCGAAGCTCTCTACGGCGGCTGAGCGGTCCGCCTGCGAAGCGGCCCTTGAACCGGCGCGCTTTCTGGTAGCGTCGTCGCCGCATGCTCCCCGAAAAGAAGCAGGTCCTCATCGTCGACGACGAGCCGAACCTGCGGAAAATCCTTGCCGCCCAGCTAGGCCGAGACGGCTACGACGTCCTAACCGCCGAGGATGGGGTGCAAGGTCTCGCCGTCCTCCGCGAAAACCATATCGACCTCGTCGTTACAGACCTAAAAATGCCGAACATGGACGGCATGCAGCTCCTTCGCGAGGCGGTCCGTGAATATCCTGGGCTTCCGATCGTGATGATCACTGCCCATGGGACGATCGATACCGCCGTCGAGGCGCTCAAGCTCGGCGCCTTCGACTACCTCACAAAGCCCTTCGACAAAGAGGAAGTCCGTCAGATTGCCGCAAAGGCGCTCCGGACCCAGGAACTCGCCGCCGCAGATGCGACGGACACGCGTCCGCCGCAAGGTTCTCGCTTCGGGATCATTGGAGCTTCTCAAGAACTCGCAACGATTTTCTCCGTACTAGAACGCGTCGCAGATACTCCGACGACGGTACTGATCACCGGCGAAAGCGGCACCGGGAAGGAGCTGGTTGCTCGCGCCCTCCATGAGCAGTCTTCGCGCAGTGAACGGCCGTTTATCAAGGTAAATTGCGCAGCGATTCCTAAGGAACTCATCGAGAGTGAGCTCTTCGGCTACGAGCGCGGCGCATTTACGGGGGCGGTAAATTCAAAGCCCGGCCGCTTTGAACTGGCCAACGGCGGCACCCTGTTCTTGGATGAGATCGGAGAAATTCCCCCGGAAATGCAGGTTAAGCTGCTCCGGGCGCTCCAAGAAAGTGAGTTTGAACGCGTCGGTGGAATCAAGACGATTCGCGTCGATGTGCGGCTGGTTGCTGCGACAAATCGCGACCTTGGACGTTTGATTCATAGCGGTGCTTTTCGCCAGGATCTTTTCTACCGGCTCAACGTTGTTTCGATTCGTCTCCCCCCACTTCGTGAGCGTGTGACCGATATCCCCGCGCTTGTTGAGCACTTCCTCACCAAGTTCAACGAACGACTGAAAAAGCAGGTTGCGGGCGTTGAACCGGATGCCTACGCGGCGCTCAGCAGTTATGCGTGGCACGGGAACGTTCGCGAACTCGAGAATGTCGTCGAGCGCGCCGTCCTCTTTTGCGACGGTCCCAAAATTCGTGTCGCCGACCTTCCTCCCGAACTGCGGCCGGAAGCGCGGACCAGCGAGATTCCCGACGCGAGCTCGGTAAGAGAAACACCCGCACTTCCTGCGGATTCTGGTCTCAAAGAGCACGTCAAACACGCCATGGTCCGCCTCGAACGGGACCTCGTCGGCCGCGCGCTCCTCCAGACCCACGGGAACGTCACCCACGCGGCACGGCTCCTGAAAATCAGCCGGAAGGGGCTCCAGCTCAAGATGAAGGAACTCGGTCTCCGCGACCCCGAGACCGGCTCGAAGAGCGAATGACGCGATCGTGGCTCCTGCCTGTTGCGGTATTGGCTGCAGGATGCACGGAACGCGCCCCCTTCGAACGCGGGCTCGCGGAGCGATCGAAGGGATCCAGCGACGGCGGATCCCGCGGCGATGCGGGACGGGGAGCTCGGGCGAGTGGCGGTGTACTTCCTGGAATGATTCGAATTTCTGCCGGGGAGCTTCGCTTTGGAACGGCACCAGATTCCGTTCCGCGGGTCGCCGAAGAGGAGGCGCCCGGCATCCCGCGGATCGTCGCGAGCTTCGACATCGATGAGTTCCCGTACCCGAACGAGCGCGGCGCGATGCCCCGCACTGGCGTTTCCCGCGAGGAAGCGGCGGCCGCCTGCGGTTCCGTCGGCAAGCGCCTCTGCACGGCGACCGAGTGGGAGCGCGCCTGCAAGGGGCCGGAGCAAGCGACGTATCCATGGCCGAACCAAGAACGCGGGGCCGGCGAATTCCAGGCGGAAATCTGCGACCTTGGGCGAAGCATCATCGCAAAACCAACGGGCGGCGCCGCTACACGAGCCCTGTTTTCGCCCCTCGGCGATCGGAAAAAGTGCGTTGCAACGACCGGCGTCCACGAACTCGCTGGCGGCCCCTGGGAGTGGACGTCGACCGACTGGAATCGCGGCTCCGTCGACGCGACCCTCGGCGTTCTGAAAGGGGGGAATGCGGCCGACGCACCCCTCGTCGGGCGCTGCGCAAACGGCCTCGGCCGCCCCCACCGGCTTCGCTACTCGGACGTCGGTTTCCGCTGTTGCCGTTCCTCCGGCGATCCGGAGCCAGAAGCGCCCTTCCTTGCACCAAAGAGTGCGCTCGGTCTCCAACGTATGTCTTCGGAAGATTTGAAGAAAAACCCGCTCGGCACCGCGCTGGCACGTGCCTTCAATGCGGACGTCAGCGTTGAGTTCGCCTGGCGGTGGATGCCGGTCGCCGGCGACGCACTCGTTGTTGCCGCAGCATGCACGCGCGACCGGAAGTGCGGAATTACGGTCCTCCATGAGGGCGCCCCCTCCGACGGCGCGTTTGCTTCCGTCCAGCCCGACGCCGGGGCGGCGAGTTCAGCTACGCTTGCGGTCCGGTTCCACGCGGCGACCGGCCGAAACGCGCCCGGCGCTGTCCGCGACCTCGATCCGGCGGTTCTTTGGATTCACCCCCACGCGGGACCGACGGTCGCCGTTCGCATCCTCCACTATCGGGAAGGGCGCATCGTCGAGGAGAAGCCAGAAAACATCATCCGTCCGCGGCCCAAGACGGATGTGGCCCCGCTTCCGTCGTCGGGACAGGTCGGTGCGTCAGCCTCCGATCCCGTGCCTGGCCGGAATTAGTTCGTAATTTCGATAGCCTGGCGATTCTTCAAAAAAGTGACCCGCCCTCGGGAACTTTTTCTTCGAAGCCGACTCTATCCCGCCCACCGAATGCGGCGCCGAACGGATGCCGCGAAAAGAGGGGGGCTCGTCGCGAGCGCCCAAGCTTTTTCGGGATGATTCCACGGGCGCTGCAGAAGCGCCTCTCACCGACTTCCGTGCGCCTTTTCGTGGCGCACGGCACCGTTTTGCGACGCACTCGAAAGGACGCACCACCATGGCCATCTCGCGCATCAACCCGTTCCTCCCCGCCTTCGACCTCGCCCCCATCGCCCCCGCCGCAGAGGCGCCTTCGAAGCCGACGAAGACCGGTTACGCGATGGTCGCGTCGGCCCCGAAAATGGACGCGACCGAGGTTGAAGAGGCCCACATCGCTGCCCTCGAAGTGACGGTTCGCTGGGGCGACAACGTCCTCTGTACGAAGCATCTTTCGCCTCCGCGCGCCTTCGTCCTCGGGGATGCGAACGATTACCTCGTCCCCGAAGAAATCCTTGGCGCCGCCCGCCTCCCCGTTGTCGCCGTTCTTGGAAACGATGTCCGCCTGGTCGTCCCGAGCCTCGCGACCGGCACGCTCACCGAAGGGGACCGCACCGACTCCCTCGAAAATGCCCTTGCGACGCGCGGTTCCGTTTCCCACGCTGTCGCCGGAAGCCGTGAACTCCCGCTCGCCACCGGCACTACCGGCACCTTTGCCCTCCCGGGCACCGAGCTCACGATTTCCGTCACCGCCACCTGCGCCGGCAAGAAGCCCCGCGCCGCGTTCTGGTCGGGGATTGCCGCTGGCGCCGTTGCGATGATCGGCGTCTCGTTCGCGCTCCACGCCGCGGTCATCGGCTCCTTCGCCTACTTCGTTCCGAACATGGGGGCCGACTCCGCAGAGGGCATCGACCGCGACCAAGTTCAGGCCCTCCAGAAGTCGCTCAACGCGCAGGCGGAGCGGGAACGCCAGAAGGCCGAAGAAGAGAAGCAGGAGAAAGAAGCCGACAACGGCATGGCCTCCGCCGCCGGGGAGCGCGCGAAGGGGAGTGAAGGGATGATGGGGAAGACCGATGCGGCAAGCACAGGAAAGCACTGGGCAAAGGCTGGCCCGCAGGACAACCCGAACCCCCAGCTTTCCCGCGCCGAGGCGCTCGCGGAAGCGCGGAATGCCGGAATCATCGGCCTCCTGAACGCCGGTCTGATCTCCGACCCTTCGGCGCCGACCGCCGACTGGGCCCCCCTCGATGGCCAGGGGCGCGACTCGATGAGCTTCATGGGCAACATGTTCGGCCCGGAAGCGGGCGATAGCCTCGGTGTCGGCGGTCTCGGCCTCAACGGCCTCGAGCAGGGCGGCGGTGGCAACGGCGAAGGGGTCGGCCTCAGCGACCACGGTGGCATCGGCGGCGGCCTCATCGGTACCTGCACCACCCCCGGCGGCTGCCACGGGCTCAACGGCGACGGAACCGGCCACAGTCGCGACCGTGTGCCGGGAAACCACAAGCCGACGTTCAGCATGCGTCCGGCGCCGACCACGGTGAGCGGTGGCCGCATCCCGATGGACGTCATCCAGCGCATCGTCCGCCAGAACAATGGCCGCTTCCGCGCCTGTTATGAGGCTGGCCTTCGCAACAATCCGGCGCTTTCCGGGCGCATCGCCACCAAGTTCGTCATCGATCGCAGCGGCGCCGTTTCCCTCACCTCCGACGCCGGCTCGGACCTCGCCGACAAGACGGTTGTCTCCTGCGTCGTTCGCAACTTCGCCAACCTCTCTTTCTCGGCGCCGGAAGGGGGCTCGGTGATGGTCACCTACCCGATCACCTTCTCGCCGGAATGAAACCGACCCGCGTAAGCGTTTGGAACCCCTCGATTCTTCGGAGTCGGGGGGTTTCCCGTTCGTAACCGTGAAAACTCATCTTGCGCGGCGTCGAACCGAGCGTACACACGTCGGCATGTCGAAGCCGCGCATGACCACTTTCGCCGAGTTTTGGCCCTACTACGTGAAGGAGCACCGCGACCCAAAGACGCGCAGCCTTCATTTCGTCGGTACCGCTGCCGCGCTCGCCACGGTCGCGACGGCGGTTGTGACCGGAAAGAAGAAGGTCTTGCCGCTCGCGCTCGTTGCGGGCTACGGACCGGCGTGGTTCAGCCATTTCTTTATTGAGAAAAACCGCCCCGCAACGTTTCAATATCCGCTCTTCTCGCTCGCCGCCGACTTTGTCATGTTCGGTAAAATGCTCGCCGGCACGATGGATGACGAAGTCGCTCGCATCGTCGCGGAGGCCGAAGCCACCGACCACGAGGCGCCCCCCGTCACCGTCGCCTCCAAAGGGGCCGATCTTTCCGTAAACTGACGCCCTCGCAGCGTTTTCAGGGGGTCTTGCTCTCTTCGGTGGCGAAGAGTTCGTACAGGCCGACGAGAAAGTCGACGTATTCGACGATCGCTTTCTTGTCCCCCTGAGTGCCAAATTCGACGACGAAGCGCCTCCCCGGATGGCTAAAATGAAAGCTATCGAGGACGGCACGGGACCGCGGGTTCTTTGCCCCTAGTTTCGCTTGATCGCGAAGCCCTTCGAGGCGTTCCACGAGCGCTTCTGCGGTCTTCGCTTCGTCGAATTCGGCGCTGACCCGCGCCTCCACTTTTTCGGAACCCTTGCCGTTGGCGGTCGGGCGCCCCTTCCCGTAGGTCAGCGTCGCTTCCACGTGCGTCCGCGAATCGGCGGGGAGCGCGCCGGAGCCTCGGACGAGTTCCCCTTCTTCGAGGTGGAGGGCGCGTCGCTCTTCGCTCGTCGCCGGTGCGGCGAGGAACACCTCGACGGCGGTGTCGTTCCCGATCACGAGGATGCCGTCGCGGGCGGTTGCGGAAAAGAGTGTGGTTTGCACAAATCCGCGACCTGTTCGCTTCGTCACGGTCCCGTCGGCGAGCTTGGCGACGCATTCAAGCGCTTCGTCTTCGCCGAGCGCCGGCTTTAGAACAAGCAGCCAGCCGTCGGCCCCCTGGCTCCACGCTACGTCGTCGACGGCATGCACTGGATTGAAACCACAGGATTTTTCTGCCTTTGCCAGGAGCGTTGCGTATGGCCCGCTCCGCGCAAAACCGACGATCGGCAGGAAGAACGGCGAGGCCCGAAGGGCGACTCCCGCAACGCGGAGGCGGCGCTCGGCCCCCGGCAGCGAGCCGTTGTCGACGGTGAGGCGCGGCTCGTCGCTGGGCGCTTTTGCACCGTTCGCCGTTTCCCCCGATTTTCCTCCGGCCGGCGACTTGGCCGATGGAGTCCCCCCCTTGCAGGCAGCGACGGGGAGCACCAAAAGGAGCGCGAACACGGATGCAGACGCAGAGCGCTTCACGGCGTCGCCGCGCGGGCGCAAAAGGTGCCGACTTGCGGGACGCTCAAGCAGCGTGGGAGCTGGCCGCCGCAGTCCTTGTCGTCGAAGCAGTGGCCGCTGCACACGAAACTTCCGTTCGTCGGCCCCTCCACGCAGAGGGCGCTCGCGCATTCGTCGCCGCTGGTGCAGGCGTCGATCCCGTTCTTTCCGGTACCGCGCACCCCCGGTTGCCACGTGAGCGTCTTCTCTTCACAGCGCAATTCTGGAGAACAATCGTCATTGAAGGAGCAGGCAGACCCTGCCGGAAGTCCGGTGGTTGCGGCGTCATTTCCGGCGTCATTTCTGGGGCTTGCAGCGTCAATTCCGCTGTCGACCGCTCCGGCATCGCTCGGACCCGTTCCTGAATCCTCGGAACAGGCGATCATGCCGAAAAGTCCAAAAACCAACGGTACTGGTAGGGAAGCGCGCACGAGCATGGCGTTGGACGCTACCATTCCGGCGCGATGAATTCCCGGCTCCGCGCGACGATCGCCGTCCTCTTCTCCACGAGCGCGCTCGCCTGCGCCCAGGCTCCGGCCCCGAAGATGGCATCGGCGCCGCCGCCGCCGGCTCCGCCCCAGAATGCGGGCGAGGCACGAAAAGCGATTGCTCAAGCTCGCAAAGAACTTGGAGATTCCCTGCTAGAGGCCCCCACAACTCAGGCGGGGCCTGCCGTTCCGTCAGCTCCGACAACCGCGGTAACGGCGCCCACCGCGGGCGCAAGCAACGCGGGCGCAACGGAAGACAAGGATTTGAGTTCGGGCGGCGGGGCTGCTTCCGCAGAGGCGACGAGTTCGAGCTGCCCCCGTCGGTGCGAGGCGTCCCGCTCCCTCGCACGCGCGTCTCAAGCGCTTTGCGAACTCGTCGGCGAAGAAGATGCAGAATGCAAAGAAGCAAGGGCGGCCGCGCTCCGGGGGGAGCAGGCGGTCGCCCTGTGCGGCTGCCGGTAGCGACCGCTAGACGACGTAGTCGAGGAGCTGGAGCTGGGTGACGTACCCTTCCAAAAGCGGAAGGTATTCCTCAATGATTGCATCGAGTTTCAGGACGGATGCGGCGCCCTCCTTCCGTTCAACCGACCCCGAGACAAGGATCTCGGCGTCGGGGAGGATCAACGCGGCTGCGACGTTCGCCGGGTCGGCGAAGTCGGTCGTGGCGACCTTCACGAAGCCGTTCGAGAGTTCGAGGACGTCTACAGCCTCCCCGTCGGCAAACCGAAGTCTCGCCGGGTAGGCGCCCGTCGGCGAAACGCGGTAGCCGGCGCGGCGGTTTCGTTGAATGTGTTCGTCGAGAATAGCGGAGATCTTCGCACTGATTGCCGTCTCTGGGCTCGCGAAGACGAAGTCACGCAGCTCCTTCATCGCTTTTTGCGTCTTGATCAAATTCGCGCGCATTTGATCGGTCCGCTGTTTGTCGCGACGGAACTTCTCGGCGACGGCGGCGAGGAGGTTCTTGTGGAACGCGAGCGCCAGCTCCGGCGCGGCGTCGAAGAAGGCAACGAGGCGCGCTCCTTCTACAGCCAGAAATTCGCAAGAAGATTCGGTGGTTGCCGTCGCGTTTCGTGGTGTCGCGGTAAGGCTGCCCAGCTCGCCGATGAGCGTCATCGGTCGGAGGAGCATCGGGGCGGCGCCGTCCTCCACGAGCTTGACCGTCCCGCTCAGAAGAATGCGCAAATGTGTGGCTACATCCCCGGCTTCAAACAGGGTTTTTCCTGCGGGGACCGACTCCTTGTGGAAGACGCCGAGCAGCGTCTGCAGCTGGCCGTCGTCGATGCCGCGAAAGAGAGGGAGGCGCTGCAGGTCGGCGGTGCGGACGTCCATAGGGTGCTCCGATCGTGGGGGTTCGGTTGGGGAAGATCGCCGGTGAACTGCGCCATTTCCAAGGGAAATTCGAGCGTAGTTCGCCGAGCAGAGCCGTCCCCGAGACGACAGGCGCCCGACGATACCGCGCTTCGTAAGCGATAGGCAGAGCGATTCGGGGGGCTGCATCTCGCCGCGCGGGGTGCTATGTGCCTTCTTCGCGCGCGGGTGGTGGAATGGCAGACACGCTGGGTTTAGGTTCCAGTGCCGAAAGGTGTACGAGTTCAAGTCTCGTCCCGCGCACCACAACTCCTTGAGATTGTTTCGCTAAAGCGCCATTGGCGTCGGCAGAAACAGCAGCACGAAGAACGCTAGCGTCACGATGGCGACGACCTTGCGCATCGCGCCGAGCGGCTTGCTCGCGGCATCCGTGGGCGGGTGGGCGAGGAGATCGTGGGGGCGGAGGAGGCCGCTCCGTGCTTCGAGGGCGAGCAACAGACCCAGCGCGCCGAACCAGGGCAACCAGACGAGCGCCGAGTGACTTTCGCGGGCGAAACTTGAGTAAAGTACGATGCCTAGCGTGGCGGCGGCACGGACCCGTGGGGAGAGTTCCACCGGTCGATCGGCCTCGTCTCCCTCGGTGGGCTCCTCCTCGTCGAGCTCTTCGGCCTGCCGTCCGCGGGCAAACCCTCCGAGAATGCCAAGCATTTCAAACCAGACGAACCAGAAGAGCGTGCGACCGACGTTGTTACCGACGTTCGCAAGGAGGACGCCGTGGAGCGCATCCCGCACGAGTGAAGCACTGAGATTTACCGCGAAAAAAGCGAGAAGCAGCCGGTGGAGCGTCGGTGCCCGTCGGTTGTGGCCGTAGCCAAAGAGGGCATACGCGACGTGGCCGCCGTCGAGCTGGGAGAGCGGCAGCAGGTTGATCATCGTCACGAAAAGCCCGCCCCAGGCGGCGTACGCGATCGGCGAAAGGAGGATCGTCTGCCCGGCGCCGTAGTGGGGCGCGGCGACATGATCCATCAGTTTGAGCAGCAACGAATCGCCGAGCTCGACCCCTTCAATGCCGTCGGTCGAAATGACCTTTGAGTGGGCAACTCCGTATAAATACAGAGGAATTGCGACGCAAAGTCCCGCGAGCGGTCCCGACGCCCCCACGTCGAGGAGGGCGGCGCGATCGCGAATCGTGCCGCGCATCCGGATGACGGCGCCGAGCGTCCCGAAGGGGGAGAGGAACGGGAGCGGAAGGAAGAAGGGGAGCGATGCCGGCACCCGGTGGAGGCGCGCGGCGACGTAGTGGGCGAGCTCGTGGACGAGGAGGAACCCGAGCAGGCCGCCCGCAAAGGCGAGCCCATCGACGAGCGCAGTGCGATCCCGAAAGGCCGCGAAATAACCGGCTGATTTGCTCGCTGCCTCGCTGCCGGTCACCCCCGTGAAGAATACACTGATCGCCGTGGCGAGGAGGAAGGCGCCGTGGCGCGCGAGGGTCCGCCCGTCGAGCGGTTCGAGGCCGTCAGCCTCGCTGGAGGGCGTCGGTGAGGGCGCGGAGCTGGACGGAGAGTCGGGCATCGAGGGAACCGCGCTCTGTGTACACCGTCAACGAACCGCGTGACAGCGAGGCGTCTTCGCCGATCGTGATGAGGTCGCCGACAAGCGGGCGAAGCGTTGCCGCATCTTCGGGATGGGCGACGATGGAGACCTCGCCGGCACCGGTGGTCGCTGCAAGAGCGCGGTCCAAAAGGGGAGCAATTCTCAAGGGATCAACGGCGATGGTCTCGCCGATCAACGTCTCAGCGAGGGCGGCGGCAACCGGATAGAGGCGCTCTTCTGCGGCATGAATGGCGTTTGTTTCGAGCGCTGCTGCGCGTGTATCGAGGCGAATTGCCAGCGCCGCGAGCCGCGCCTTTTCGTGATAAAGGGCGTGAGATACGCGCTCTTCGATGGTCGCTTCGGCCTTTGCCAGGAGCTGCTCGGCGCGAATCTCGGCGTCGCGAAGGAGCGCCCGCGCTGCCGCTTCCGTCGGCAACAGGGCGGCGGGGACGTGACGAACGGCCGGCATTTCCGTCGGCGCGTCGACGTCGATGCGTGGCGCCCCGGGGAGCACACGGGCGGCAGGAATTCGGCGAACTCTCGATTTTTCCCACGGATCGGGCGCGGTTTGGCGCAGCGCCCCGCGAAGGACGTCTGCAACCCAGGCGGCCCGCTCTGGGCGTGGGAGGCCGAGGATCGGGGCGACAGACTGCGGGTTCCCCGTGAGTTCGACGGCGCGCACAGAGGGGACCTTCCACAGGATCGCCGCTGCCACAAACAGGGAATTCCAGTCGGGAGAATCGATCGGATTGCTTGGGTGCGCTCCCATATTCATACGGAAAATCTCACTGCCGAACGGCCCGACCGTCGGGTGATCTTTCCGTCTTCTTCAAGCTTGATGAGGTGGCTCTCCAAGGAACGTTCCGCAAAATAGGTGATGGGGTTCCCCGACGCACTTACATCGTCGTAGGCGACCGGGAGGAGCGCTTCATTCGTTGCCCCTTCTGGGAAGCGGGCGAGGCTCGCGAGCACCTTGGCTTCGCGCGCGAGTCGATGGGCGATAAAGCGTTTGAAAATAGATACTTCGCGAGGGATTGGGCCGCCGTGCGCCGGGTGGGCAAAGGTGGCCCCCAGGCGATCGAGGCGATCGAGCTGGCGGAGGTACTCGGCCATGTTTCCGTCCTCAGGGGTGATCACGATCGTCCCCTCGGAGGCGACCATATCGCCACAGACGAGGTCCCCATTCTGTGCATCATGCAGGCAAAGGTGCCCCGGCGCGTGGCCGGGCGTGTGGAGGACGTCGAGGGCGAGCGGCTCCGGGCCGTCGAGGACGACGCGATCGCCGTCGTCGAGGAGGCGCCACGCGGCGACTTCGGGGGCGCGCAGACGCGTCTCTTCGTGGAAAAATACTGGGAGCGCGAGGGTATTTGCAAGATGCACCAAACCGCCGATGTGGTCGGGATGGTGGTGGGTCACGAAGAGGCCGATCGGCCGTCGCCCTTCCTGCTTCAGCGCGGAAACCGAGGTGAGAAACGCCTCCTGCTCGGCGGGATCGGCGGGGGCCGGTTCAACGAGGAGCAGGTCACGGGCACCGATCGCGTAGCAGTTCGTGTGCGTCGCCGGAGGTGGCGTCTGTGTGCGAACGGCCAGTCGCGCAAGCGTCGGGGAGAAGCGTTCCACGGCCTGCTCGTACACCGTGCCGCCGAGCGGCAGAAGAGGCAAGGCGGTCACGAAAACGCCCCTGTCCGTTCCGCCGTTGCGAAACGAAGAGGGGCCCTGTGGAAGTGGGCCCGCCGTCTCTCGCGACGCCGTTGCCAGCACTTTTG
>DYPH01000167.1 GCA_020720045.1 Sorangium cellulosum
TTCGCGAGGACGTGTCGCACTCCGAAAAGGAGATTCCGAGCAGCTACCTAGGACGATCCCGCGAGACAGGCATCGGCGGCTCCGGTATCTTCCGCCGCCATGCGTCTTGGCCGTTCGATTCTCCCCGCCTTCTCTAGCGTTTTCGCCTCGGTCGCCGTTCTCCTTGGGAGCGCGTCGGCGTCGGCCCAATCGGGTGCCGCCGACGAACTCTACAAGGCGGGGATTCAGCTCATTCAGAAGAACCAGACGGCGGCCGCCTGCGAGAAATTCCAGGCGAGCTACTCGCTGGAGCCGCTCCCCTCGACGTTGACCGCCCTCGCGACCTGCCGCGAGCAGGAGGGGAAGACGGCGACCGCCTACGGCCACTTCAAGCGGGTCGCCGAGAACGAAAAAGAGAATCCCGACCGGCAGAAGTTCGCCGCCGATCGCGCCAAGGCCCTTGAGCCGAAGCTGATCCGCATGACGATTGACATGCATGACCGTCCGAAAGGATTGACGATTACCCTCGACGGCAAAGAAGTCGCCGACGCGGTCCTCGGCATCTCCATTCCGATGGATCCCGGCGAGCACATCATCATCGCGACCGCTCCGGGCAAGAAGGATTGGATGCAGAAGCTAAACCTCGGCCCAAGCCAGGTCGCCAATCGCATCGACATTCCGGCGCTGGAAGATGGCCCTTCCGGGCAAATTTCGGGCGGTGGTGGGACGAACGTCGTCAACAACACGCGCTTCGTCGAACGCGAAAAGATCATCGAGAAAGACGCCGGCTCGACCCAGCGCCTCTTCGGCTACATCGGTGTCGCAACCGGCGGCGCCGCACTCCTTGCTGCGGGCGGCTTTCAAATCTTCGCTCTATCCGAAGAGAGCGTCTCGAAAGATGCCGCGAAGCGGGGGGACACCGGCTCCGCGACGAGCCACCACAATGCCGCGAAGAACAATCAGCTTGGGGCGACGGTCCTTGGTATTTCCGGCGGCGTTGTTGGGATCACTGGCCTTGTGCTCCTCTTGACGGTTCCGAAGTCGAAGAGCGAGTCGGGCATGTATGTAACGCCCAACCTTTCGCCCGGTTACGGCGGCCTCGTTGCTGGTGGTCGCTTCTGAAGCCTCGTCGCGGCGCACGCGAGGCGCTCGTGGGGCGCCCCTTTCTTTATGCGCTCGCGGGAGCCCTGGTGCTTGGAGCGCGAAATGCGCTCGCGGGTGATGGTCACCTGACGGGCGCGACAACGTGGCTCGCGCTCGCCACCCTGCTTGCCGCTGCAAAAATAGGCGGGGAAGTCGCCACGCGTGTCGGTCAGCCGGCGGTTCTTGGCGAATTGAGTGCGGGGATTCTTCTCGGCAATCTCGACGCCGTCGGTGTCCGTTTTTTCGCACCGATCGCGCATTCCCCCGAGGTCCACTTCGCCGCCGAACTGGGGGTGATTCTCTTGCTCTTCCAGGTCGGGCTTGAGTCTTCGCTCGCCGAAATGCGGCGGGTTGTCGGGACGGCGGGCCTTGTGGCGATGGTCGGCGTCTTTCTGCCAATGGCGCTCGGCGTCGGTGCGAGTCGGCTGTTCCTCCCGGCCGAAGCGTGGAGCGTGCACCTATTTGTCGGCGCGACGCTCGCTGCCACGAGCGTCGGAATCACCGCGCGGGTCTTGAAGGACCTTGGGGCCGAGAAGCGCTCGGAAGCACGGATCATTTTGGGGGCCGCCGTCCTCGATGACGTCCTCGGACTCGTCGTCCTTGCCGTGGTCGCCGCCATCGGCGTCCGCGGCCAGATGCCCCCCGTCGGCAAAGTCGCATCGATCTTCGGGCTGGCAAGCGCCTTTCTCGTGGGGGCGATCGCCGTCGGCTATTTCGCCGTTCGCGGCATTTACCGGAGCACCGCGAAATTTCGGACGGCCGGCGTCCTTTCCGTCGCGCTCGCGCTTCTTTTCTCCGGCGTCGCAGCCGCGGCCGGCCTTGCCCCGATCGTTGGCGCTTTCGCCGCCGGGCTGCTCCTGGACGAAGTTTCGATCCGCTCCCACGGGAGTGATGGCCTCCAGCGCCTCGAGGCCTACGTCTCCCCGCTCGTCGGACTCCTTGCCCCGATCTTCTTCGTACGCACCGGCATGAGTGTCCACGTTGCCGGCATTTCTGGGCGGGGGCTGTTGCTGGCGGTCGTGCTTTTTGCGGTCGCGGTCGCCGGGAAAATCGCCGCCGGTTTCGTCGTCGGGAGACGCCCATCGCCGGATGCCGAGGCGCCGCCGGACCGACTCCTGATCGGCCTCGGGATGGTTCCGCGGGGCGAGGTCGGTCTCATTTTCGCGAGCACCGGTGCCGCCATCGTCACGCCGAAAGGGCCGCTTCTTGCCGACGACCTGACGATCGCTCTCGTCCTCGCGGTGATGGCGACGACGGTTGTCGTACCGCCGCTGCTTGCCGCGCGGCTTCGCCTCCTCGAGGGGCGAAACGGGGCAAGCGATCGGCTGCCGTGAGACCCAAATACGCCGGACAACACGTTCCGTTTCTGATTCTTTCGTGGCACTCGAAAAGAAAATCGTAACACGATCCTGCTGGTCGCGACCGGTTCACTCCGCTATCTCGGCGCCGTGCAACGCCGTCTCTTCGCCCCTGTTTTCCACACTTTCGTTGCACTAACCGCCTTCGTTGCGACGATTGAGCGGCCCGCGGAGGCCCATGACGCGACCGCGCCTATCGTCGTTGCGTCGGCGCCGGGGGCGTGGCCCTCCGTACCGGAACAGCACGACGTCGTGGTGCCGCTGCGGGTGACCGTTGCGAGCGACGGAAGCCTCGTCGACGCCGAGGTCGAAACCAGCATTGATGCGGCGTTTGATGCTGCCGCCCTTGCTGCGGCAAAAAAATATGTTTTCCGACCGGCGACACGGGACGGAGTCCCCGTCGCGGCGAAGGTACGCGTGGCGGTACGTTTCCAGGCCCGTCGAGCGCAACGGAAGTCCGCCGGGATCGGGCGATCCTCGACGCCGCCCCGCGAAAAGGGGGGAGCGACCTCCTTGCGACGGTGCCCGGCGTCTGGATTACCCAGCACAGCGGGGAAGGGAAGGCCCATCAAATTTTCCTCCGGGGCTTCGATGCCGTCCACGGGCAAGATCTTGAACTTTGGGTGGGCGGCGCGCCGGTCAATGAGGTTTCTAACCTCCACGGCCAGGGGTATGCAGACCTTCATTTCGTGATTCCTGAGGTTGTTCGAGAGCTTGTCGCCCAGCCCGGTTCTTACGACGCGCGCCAAGGGGACTTTGCGGTAGCGGGGACCGTTCGCTACACCTTAGGCTTTGATGAGCCGGCGGACCGTGACGAGAAAACACGATTGTTGGTGAAAGGGACGACCGGAACTTTTGGGACAAAACGCGTCGTCACGATTGTGCGCCCCTCGGGGGCGAATCGGGAGACGTTTTTCGCCTTCGAGGGGTACTCGACGGATGGATTTGGCCCCTCACGCGCAGCGAAGCGGGCGAACGCCATCGCTCAAACCTCCTTTGACCTCGACGATGGTCTCGCCCTCCGTGTACTCGCGATGGGGTATGCCGGGCGCTTTGAATCGGCGGGAGTCGTCCTGCGACGGGACGTGGAGGCGGGCACGATCGGCCCTTTTGAAACCTACGATCCGAATCAAGGCGGTTCGTCAAATAAGCTTGTTTTTCTGACGGAACTTCACAAGGATACCGGGAAGGGACGCTTCTCCTTCGCGCCGTTCGTGGAACTCCGCGAGCTTGCACTTCGGTCGAATTTTACCGGCTACCTTGCGAATCCGACAACCGGCGATCTCGTGCGGCAGCGGAACGACGCAACCACCGTAGGTGCGACCGCTTCAACGCGTGAAGATTTTTCCCTCTTTGGCCGAAAGTCGGCCTGGGAACTCGGCGGCTACCTGCGCCATGACCGAATTACTCAGTCTCAGGTTGAGGCTGGTGGCGGGAAGGTTCCCGTCGACGCCGACGTCTTTGCGACGAACCTTGCCGCCTACGGTGAATTCTCCCACAGCATTTTCCCTTGGCTTTCCGCGAAGATCGGACTGCGCGGTGACGGGCTCGCCTTTGCGACGGAAGATCATCGAACGTCTGGAAGCGGGGCGCCCGGCATCCTCCGCAGCGCCCAGGGTTTTCACCTCGGCGAAAAGGGGACCCTCGACGCCAAGCTCCACCGGCAGCTTCACCTCCTCGCGAGCTACGGCGAGGGGTTCCGCTCCCCGCAAGCGCGAAGCCTCAATGAGGGGGAGACGGCCCCCTTCACGACGGTGAAATCGGCGGAGGTCGGCGTCCGCTGGCGGTCAGGGCGCTCCTTCGAGCTCCTCGGCGCCCTCTTCGGGAGCTGGCTCTCGAGGGACCTCGTGTTCGATCCGACGACGGCGCGCAATGAGTCGGTCCCGGGGACGTTCCGCCGCGGAATTTCTCTCGATTTGCGCGTCCAGCGGGAGCTCTTCGTCGTCGACGGGAGCTTCACCTATGCGCGCGCCACCTTCCGCACCGGCGACGAAACCTACGCGCGCGGCTCGCTCCTTCCGTACGCGCCGCAGACGGTCGCCCGCGTCGACGGCGCCTACACGCCGACCTTCTTTCGCCTCGCCCAGCGCCCGGTGACCGGCCATTTCGGCGCCGGCTTTACGCTCCTCGCCGGCCGCCCACTCCCCTACGGCGAGGCCGGGAAGAACATCTTCACCGGCGACGTGACAGCGCGGCTTCGACGGGGCGGCGTGGAACTCGGCCTCGACGTCTACAACGTGCTCGATGCCCGCTGGTTCGATGGAGAATTCTCCTATGCAGCGAACTTTGCACGCGCCGCAAACCCGTCGCAGCTCCCTGTGCGCGTCGTGACCGTCGGCGCGCCGCGCACGATCCTCGGCTCGGTAACCTTACGTATGTGAGTCAGAACTTGAAGGCGATCTTGTCGCTCGCGCCGCCGGTTACGCGGATCTTTCGCGTTTGAAGGCGCCCCTTCACGGTCCTGCAGGCGATGTCATGATCCCCTTCAGGCACCGAAATTCCCTGAACCGGCGTCGTCCCCTTCGCGACGCCATCAATGGTCACGGTGCATGCGTACGGGGAGGACTCAAACGAGATAATCGAGACTTTGCTCTCTTTCGGGAGCGTGTCGACGCGGAGGGCGTTTGCCGAGCTGCTTCCAACGGCCGACGGGGGAGGCGCTGGGACTGCCCCCGAGGCTTTCGGCGCCGCCGTGGTGGCGACGTCGCGCCCTTCGTCGATCGAAGGGACGCCGCGTGGACCGGAGGTCGCCGCGCGGTGAACCAGCAGCGCTACCACAACTCCAATCGTTACGACGGCGGCTCCGAGGGCAGCCCCGAAGACCATTCCGTTCCGCCCGGCAGCGCGCGCATCGGGCGCGGCGTCGAAGGGGGTGTCGGTCGCGAAGGTCATCGCCTTCGGCGGCGGCGGCAAACGTGCTGGATCTATTTCAGAAACGGGCGGCGGCGGGTAGCTGTACGCGGGCGGAAGGAGCGACGTCGGCGGGCGATCGCTGGCGCGAACGACCGGCAGCGCGTTGGTCGCATCGGGATCGTCAATGAGGCCACTCTCGGGCGCCTGCACAGCCAGCGGCTTTTCGTCGACCTCCGGCAGCGCCGCAACGATCGCTTCGGCGATTTCGTCAAAGCTTCCGAAGCGTTCGCTCGGTTCCGTCGCAAGGCAGCGCTTCACGACCGCGCGAAGGGCGGGGGAGACGTGCGGGGCGCACTCGTCGATGTTCTTCGGTTGAGCGGTCGCGATCCGTACGATCAACGCGTTGAAGTTCGGAGCGTCGTAGGCGCGGTAGCCGCAGATCGCTTCGAACATGATCGCGCCGAAGGAAAAGACGTCGGTGCGACCGTCAATTCGTGACTCCCCACGCGCCTGTTCCGGGCTCATGTAAAGCGGGGAACCGAGCACAGTGCCGGCGAGGGTAAGCGCATGAAGCTTCCCCCCTTCCTCCTCGAGAAATTTCGAAACTCCAAAGTCGAGGACCTTCGGAACTGCACGGCCGTCGCGCTCCCGATGCAGAAAGATATTCGTCGGCTTGAGGTCTCGGTGAACGACGCCGGCCCGATGCGCGGCGCCCAGCGCGCGTGCGACCTCGACGAGCACAAACGCGAATTCGGAGAGCGTCATCGGCGGCTGTTGGCGCCGAATCGCGGTGTCGAGGGAGACACCCGAAAGCAGCTCCATGACCAGGAACAGACGCCCATCTTCCGTCTGACCGACGTCGAAGATCTCGATGATATTCGGGTGATCGATGCGCGCGGAGACCTTCGCTTCCTGGAGGAACCGATTGACCGCCTCTTTCGTCTTGGCGACGCCGGGCAGCATGAACTTGATCGCAAGCTGCCGCTCGGTAAACGTGTTGGTCGCCGACCAGACCTCGGCCATACCGCCGGTCCCAAGGACCTGGTTCAATCGGTATTTGCCTGCGACTATCTGGCCCGAATCCATGAAACTCCGCCCCTTCGCGTCGGAGCCTGCCGGCTGCCGGTCCTACGCAGAGGGGCGACCTTCTACCACAAGTCGGTACCTTTGAGCAGTATTCCTCGTCGGCACTTCAGACGGCGCTGTCGACGAACGTCCCGAGCCGACGGAAGCGCGCGTAGCGATGGTCGGCGAGCGCGTGGGGCGTCAGACTCGAAAGTCGATCGAGGGAACCGCGAAGGGTCGCGCGGATCGCGTCGGCGGTGGCGTCGACGTCGTGGTGGGCGCCCCCCGCAGGCTCTTCGACGACCCCGTCGACAACGCCGAGGCCGAAGAGTTCGTCGGCGGTCATTCGCATTTGCGCAGCGGCACGATCGGCCTTTGAGCCGTCCTTCCAAAGGATCGATGCGCACCCCTCCGGCGTGATGACGCTGTAGGTTCCGTACTCGAGCACAAAAACCTCATTCGCAACGCCGAGCGCGAGGGCGCCCCCGCTTCCCCCTTCGCCGATAATTGTCGCAATGATCGGCACCCCGGCGCGGGCCATCGCCGCTAGGCAGGCACCAATCGCTTCGCTCTGGCCTCGCTCCTCGGCGCCGATGCCTGGGTAGGCGCCCGGCGTGTCGATAAACGTCAAAATCGGGAGGCGGAACCGATCCGCAAGTTCATAAATTCGCAGAGCTTTTCGGTAGCCTTCTGGATGGGGCATACCGAAATTCCGGCGCACATTGTCTTTTGCGCCGCGCCCCTTTTGATGGCCGAGAACGGCAACCGGTCGTCCTTCAAAGCGACCAAGACCGGCGATCAACGACTCATCCTCGGCAAAGCGGCGGTCGCCCGCGAGCTCGGTGAAGTCGGTGATCAATCGCGACACATAGTCGAGGGTGTATGGCCGCGCAGGGTGACGGGAAAGTTGAACTTTCTGCCACGGCGTCAAGTCGGCGAAGATCTCTTTCGCGAGATCCTTCGCGCGCCCCTCGAGCGCCTTTAGTTCGGCTTCGATCGGATCATCGCCGTCGTCGTCGAGGCCTTCCGGCCCGCGTAAAACGGCGACCGCGCGGAGTTCTCGGACGCGGCCGATCAGATCGGCGATCGGTTTCTCGAAGGGGAGGACGAAGGCCATGAGGGGGCGGAACCTAGCCGAACGGCGGCACGCCGTGCAAGGGGCGCAGTCCCCAACTCAGCCGGCGACGCCCAGGACGTTGAAGATTCGCAGCGCCTTCTCTTTCCCCTTCACGACCGCCGGGGGGAGTTCCTCGTATTCGAAGCGATTTTCGATGAGGGCGAGGGTAGCTTCGCTGATCAGCACCTGGCCGGCGCTCGCGATGCCGCAGAGGCGGGCGGAGACGTTCGCCGTGTCACCGATGACCGTATAGGAAAGTGCCTTTGAGCTGCCGACGTAGCCGGCAACGAGCGGGCCCGAATGGATCCCCATCCCGACGGCGAGCGGCGGCTGGCCGAGCTCCATGCGCTTCCGATTGAACTGGGAGAGCACGCTCATTTGTTCGAGGGCGCACATCACCGAGTGGACGGCGTCGTCTTCCTGAACGGCGGGGGCCCCCCAGAAGGCCATGATCCCGTCCCCCATGAACTTGTCGAGGGTACCTTCGTACTTGAAGATCGTCTCGACCATGAGTTCGAAGTACTCGTTGAGCAGCTCGACCATGATTCCCGGCGCGGTGCCTTCGCTCATGCGCGTGAAGCCACGAATATCGCTGTTGAACACGGTGCAGGACGGGACGAGTGTCCCCCCCTTTTTCACTTCGAGCTTTCCGGAGAGGACCTGCTCGGCGACGTTCGGCGAAAGTAGCCGCGAGAAGCGCTCGCGCGACACAATTTCCTGCTGAATCTTGATGCCAAGCAGCGTGTTCTGGACGTGCATCGCCGCTTGATTGGCGACGGACGTGATGACTTCCAGGTCTTTCTGCTGGAATTGAGCAAGGGCCGGCGAGTCGAGCCAGACGGCACCAAGCACGGTATCTTCGTGGAGCAACGGGACGACGATCGCGCTCGAAATACGATTGAGGATCATCGACTTCCCCTTGGAAGCAGCGAAGTCCTGGCTCGCATCGTGGGTGAGCACGCCCGCCTTCTCTTTCACGACGTGATTGAGGATCGTCGACGAGACCTCAATGGGCGAATTGCTCCCATCGCGACGGAGCGTCGCCCGGGGCTGGAGGGTGCCGTCCGGCTCTTTGAGGAGAATGACGCCGCGATCGGCCTTCACGAAGGTGAAGAGGGCGCGGAGGACCTTGTCGAGGAGGCGCTCGACGTCACGCTCAAGGCCGATTTCGCGGGTCAGTTCCCAGCTTACGCGCAGGCGCTCGTAGTCGACGCGGAGCTGGGCGACGTCGCTCACGACCTGGTCGAAGGGGAGAAAATCCTTTGTCGTTGCGGCAATTTGCGTACCGATGGCGCGCGCATTGTCGAGCAGATCGACCCGGGTCGCCGCGCGCGGGCTCCGCGTCGGCGGCAGCGGAGGGGCCATTCCTGGGAACGGCGGTCGCGCCGGTGGCGGCGCACCAAACGGCGCCGGCGGCGGGAAGCCGGGGGGGGCGGGCGGTGCGAAGTTTGAGGGGGGCGCGCCGTAGGGGGTCGACGGTTGAAGCGCGCTCGTCGGCGGCGGGATCGAGCCCGGGTAGCCCGGCTGGGGCGGATAGGGGCGCTGCTGCTGGCCGGGGGGCGGTGCGAGCGGAGCGGTCGCTTGCACGAGAGGCGCCGGCTGACCGCGCAGAATTGCCCCAGGGCCGACGGCCGGCAGGGCGAAATTCATCGGCCCGACCCCGTCATCGTAGCGCGCGCGCGTCGACCCGAGGGCGATCTCGTCGCCGTGGCGCAGAGCCTGTTCACCCCGCACCCGTTCGCCGTTCACGTAGGTGCCGTTGAGGCTCCCGAGATCGCGAAGAACGAAGCCGGTTTCGCGAAGTTCCACGATGCAGTGCTCCTTCGACACGATCTTGTCGAGGAGCTGAATCGAGTTGTTCGGGTGGCGGCCGAGGCTATTTACTGGGCGCAGGTCGATGGCCTGCGTGCCTTCCGCCGTCGACAAGAGGAGCCGTGCCATAGCGCTCGCGGAGCCTACACGGAAGGCGTCGGCCGTCGGCGACAAATCGGTGCGGTGACGGCTATCGAAGGTAGTCGGTCACCACGGCACGGCCTTCGAACTCAGCATAGTCGCGGGCAAGGTCGAAATTCGCCGGGTTATGGGGGCGTGTCGTTACGACCGCGTCGTGGAGGCACCACCGTGCGCCGTCGTTGCAGCCGGTCGGCTTCGAATAGCCGACCCGAAACGGACTCGCGCCGGCGGCGCAGCCGTTCAGCATCGTTTGTGCGTTTGCCGAGCGCCCCTGCGGCAGAGTTGCATCCTCCGCATACACACAAAGGATCGAGCGGAGCTTTTTCGCGGTCGTCGTCGGAAGGCCAGTACCCCCATCAAGATTGCGGAAATCCACTTTTCCAGCGAGCGCCCCCAAGCCGTCGAGGAGGCCGGCGCCGTCGAGCTGGCTCAGGAATTCATGGGCGACGTAGGAACCGCTGGAATGGGCGATCACTGTCACCGTCGTCGGCGCCGGCTCCCGCAAATACCTTGCAACAATAGACGAATTTTGGATCTCTTTCGCGGCATAGCTCACGTCTTGCGGACCTTGGATCGCATAGACGCGCCGCGGGCGGAGACCGGCCGCCGGAAGGAGTGCCTTTGCCCATGACTCTACCGAGGGCAACTTTGCGGTATATCCGCCGTATACGAATACATCGCGATCGCCGCTACCTTCTGCGACAGTTATTCCGTTCGAAAATGGGGTGAATGGTCCAATGAGCGGCTCTGCGGCAGCATCGTCGCCGGCGTCACTGCTTCCGTCGGTCGGGGTGGCGCTGTCTTCGCCGGTTCCCTGTGCGTCCAGGCTTCCGCCATCGTCGGCGATTGCGGGCGCATCTGCGGGCGGGGCGCAGCCGAGCAGGGCGCCAGCTGCCAGAAACAGAAGGATTGCGGAGGGCATCGGCGGAAGTCTCGCACGCTTTTGCGCGGCGAAGGGACCGTAGGCACGATGCTACGGCCGCGGTGCCGAGACCTCAGGAGTGCGCTCGGAAACCTCAGGAAAATGAAGGCTTTCGGGGCAAAATCGTCGGCATGAAGCATGCAGGCGTTTGGCCGTGGGAACCATCGACGGAAAGATGACGCATCGGGAATTGGCTTTCGACCTTTTTGTCGAGACGGATTCCGCGCCACCTA
>DYPH01000168.1 GCA_020720045.1 Sorangium cellulosum
AAGTTGGATCCGCCGTCAACGCGGCGGATCGATGCAACCCACGGGCGGTCTAGCTATCAGGTTTTGCGCTCAACGAAATGCGAACGGGTCGCGGTCGGCGGCACTCACGACGACAGCGACCGGAATTCGACGGGCGAGCTCCGCGGCAAGCCACGGGAGGGCGAGCCGCTCGCCGTTCGAGTGGAGGGTGGCGATGACGGTGAGCCCCGCACGCGCCGCCCGAAGCGCGTCGTGATGGGACAATTCACCGGTGAGGTAGAGTTCGGCGCCGCTGGCGAGGACGTCGTCGAGGAGCCCGCCGCCGGCGCCCGCACAAACGGCAGCTCGCGAAACGACACGTGCATCTTGCATATGATGCGTCGCCGCCACAAGGACGCGCTCAAGGCCCGTCGCCCCCTTCACGGCCGCAAGGACCGACGCGACCGATCGCGGCTCGCCGTCGCCAACGCGACCGACGCCCAGCGCGGGCGACCCCGGGACGGTCACACGAAGGGGGCCAGCCGCCGGGATCCCGGCGAGCGCTGCAAGGTGGTCGTTCGTCCCCCCAAAGGCGACGTCGAGCGCCGTGTGCGGCGAGTAGACGGCAACCCCGGCGCGCACGGCTTCGAAGGCGAGTTCGCCGGGACCGAGCCGTTTGAGTCCCTTAAAGATCGGCGGGTGATAGGCGACGATGGCATCGACGCCTTCCGCGATCGCCTCGGCCAGAACGGCGGGCGAAAGATCAATAGTTACAAGGATTTTTGCAAGCTCGGCCGCCGGGTCTCCGACGAGGAGCCCCGTGTTGTCCCAGGGCTCCGCCCAGCGAACCGGCGCGAAGGACTCAAAAGCTGCCACGAGATCGGCGACGGTCGTCATCGCCGAGTTTCTAACGAAGGATCCGCCACCTTCAAACGAAAAACCCCCGCCTCGGAAGGCAGGGGTTTGTCGCCGGTCGCGCGCCCTCAGGTCAAAAGACCGAGAACGTCTTCGCCGGTGCCGGTCGGCAGCGGCCACTGCTTCGCGAAGTCGAGCTTGTCGACTTCGAGGATGCGCCGCATCTCCCGGTGGAGGTGGCTGGCGCGGATGCGGAGGCCGTTGGAGTCCTTGTCTTCGAGGACGGTGCGGACGTCGGACTTGGAGACACGCTTGGGCTTGTGGCCGGCGTCGCTCGCGCCGATGCAGGCGGGGGCGATCCCGGGGCCCGAGAGGAGCGCCGAGGTGACGTTCCAGTGGTCCTTGCCGCGGTTCATGTTGTAGCGGGGCGTACGGCCGAAGTCGGAGGTAACGAGGACATAGAGCTTGTCCCCGATGCCGAGTTCCTTCGCGCGCTGCATGACGTAGCGGAGCGTGAGCACAAAGTTGGATTGTGCACGCATCTGGTTGACGTCGTGGTTGTCGTGGGTGTCGAAGCCGCCCATCGCGTAGGTCGCGCTGACGCTGATCCCCGCGGCAAAGCAGCGGAGGATGCTCTCAACGGGGCGCGCCAAGTTGACGAAACGATTGCCGTTGTTGAGATAATCGAGAGATGCCTGCTCCTGAAACGGGAGCATGCCCTTCATCTGGTCGAAGGTGAGATCCGGGTCCTTGAGGACGTCGGCGAGGAGCGAGAGCCCCGAGCCTCCGAGCTGGGCCTCACGGAGCGCCTCGAGAGTGCGCTTCGTGCGCGGGAGGTTTTCGGTCGCCTGGAGGGCCGCGATGCGTTTGGTACGCGCCGCGAGGATCTCCTGAGTCGCAAGCTCCGGAATGAACTTCGATTCCGCGTTGTTCGAGTCGGGGCGATTCGGGAACGCGATATTCCGGATGCGGTCCCGGTCGAAGCGGGAGAGGGCGACCACGTCGCCGGTGAAGTTGTAGGCGCCGCCAGCGAGGAATGCCATTGGCACGTCCTGGGTGAGCGCAACTTTGCCGGCCGCCATCGCCGCAAAAGCGGGAAGTTCGGTGCTGTTGTGGCCACAGCCGAACGCCATGACGCCGGTTTCGTGATTGTTCGTCTGGGTGTCGACGCCATTGAAGACGCGGAAAGACTTCCCCTGATTCTGGAAGAAGTGCTTCGGACTCTCGACTTTGACGCCATCCGAAAGAAGGGCGTATTCGCCATTCTTCGTTTCCGTCGGAACCGGGACACCGTTAACGAGTTCGACCTTCGTCACCGCGTCGGTGTCGAGGAGGTTCTCGGTGGCCACTTTCCCGTCGCAGAAGAGCGTCGGGTCCCAGCCGCCACTGGCGTGGAGGTGGAGGAAGTAGGGGCCCGCAAACCGCGCCGCATCTGCGTGCGCCTGCGAAGAAGTACCCCAGGGGAGGAGGAGCGAAAGGCCGGCCAAGCCGCCGATTTTCAGAATGTCACGACGTTGCATGCTCGTGGTCTCCAATCGTCTGGGGGTTCATTCGTGGAGGAAACGGTAGTCGGAAACGAGGTAGGCGATAACCGCCTGCCACGACCGAATCGTGAAGAGCTTGTCCTGCGTGATTTGAACCTCCTTCGGGAGTTCTTCAAATCCGTCGCCGGCCGCCTTCACGGTGCCCCAGTTGGTCACACCGCGACACGAGTTGTCGGTGAAGTTAAAGTCTCCGCCCTTGGCGGCGGTAGCGATCGAGTTGGCCTCGATCCCCTTCCAAACGTTCGCGAAGAGCTGGTAGGTCCGCGTCGCTTCCTCGGAATTCGGCTCGATCCGCTCGCCAAGCAAGCGCCAATAGAGATGAACGATGTTCTGGCGGATCTTGGTCTCGTTTTCCGGGATCGCAACGAGGGGGATCGATGCGTCGGTCCGAGGGGAAAACGGCACGATGTTGGGGTCGACGAACTTGAAGAGGTTGCGGGTCGCAGCCGGCTTCGTGAAGTCGTAGGCGGTCACGCGGCACGCCATGACGTTCCCAATCAACGACGCTGCGGCGAGCATGCCGGGGCTCAGCACATCGACCCTTTTGGTGGTGTTGTTCGAGTCGATGCCGCCGTAAAGCAGGCGCCATTCCTCTTCAAGCCATTGGCGCTTGAAGCCCTGAAGCTTGTAGAATGCACTGTTCCGAACGTCGCCCGCGTGAACGCCGAGCGTCGCCTGGTACTTGAGCGCAAGGAGCTCGGGGGTGAGAAGGCGGCTACCCATCGAAGCGTAGAGTTCCGGCTTGTCCGCCGGGCCATTTTTCGCTCGGAAGTACGGGCTCTTAAGAACCGCTAAGACTACGCGACGCACGTCCTTGTTGGACGCCTGGAAGTCCTGCGCGACTGAAAGGAACCAGTCATTCTGCGCTTCAAACGCCTTCACCTTGTCGGCGTAGCGCGGGTTGGCCTTGTCGGTCGGGTACTCGAGCGGCGCGTCGCCGGTGATGCCCTGGTACATGACGTACGCGACGGCGAGACCGAAGCGGGAGTCATCGCCAATCCGCTTGCCGAGCCACGAAAGCGCGCGCGTGTACTCGGTGGACGGCATGTCGACGCCGTTGAAGCCCGGCGGCTTCATATCGTCGTGCCATTTGCCTTCCTTGTCGAAGGTCGCCATCTGACTCGTCTCAGAGAAGCCACGGAACGCGCCCGCAATGGGGTCGTGCACATTGTGACAAACCGAGCACTGAGAGTCGTTCAATGGCGCGTTCTGCACCGAAGCGAGCGACGACGGGTCGACGGGGCGCTGCGCGAACTTGAAGATGTCGGTCGCGAGGAACGTCTTCAGCACGATACGGGCGCGCTTTCGCGAGCGATTCGTAGCGGTAGTTTCCCAGCGATTCAGGAAAGACGGCGTCGAGAGGACGCCCGCGAGCGGAACGACATGCTCGGTACCGCTGCGAACCTGCTTCACTCCTTCGGCTTTCTGCCAATAGAAGAGGTTCTCCGCGGCCATCGGACGGTCGGCGCCGAGCCCGTAGAGGCGCGCCAGGAACGGGTTGACTACCGTATAGTTGCCGGCGACGATATCGCTGAACGGAAGGCGGTTGCGCGTGACGAACTCGATGAGCCGGAGCGGTTCCTGGCGGAGCGAGTAGTTTGCGAAGGTACGATTGTCCGGCGTGTACGCGGGGTTCTTATCGTTCGCAAAAACGTCAGCTCCCGGGTAGCTCCCTAACATCGTACTGACGTCGACTCCCTTCTCGGTGAAAAGCACATCGTTCCACATGTCGCGGAGGCGCTTGTAGAAGACCTCCTCGTCAGTGAGCTTCAGGAGCGCCGCGTCGAGGCTCGCTTCGTCGACCACGGCCGCATACTCGGCATCGGTCGGGATGCGGCCGGCGAGGTTCAGAGCCGCTTTGCGGAGGAGTTCCTGGTTGTCGAGCTGCTGCAGGGTGAGCGGCGCTTCGTTCGGGCAGGTCTTGTCCTCGCCGGTACGGAGCTGATTCACGAAGTCGGTGAGGATCCGGTATTCGGCGGAGCCGGACTGGAGGATCGCACCACCACCGTGTTTTTCTTCACCGAGCGGCTTGCGCAAAAGGAGCGGCTTCCCGCCAACTTCCACCTTCGCGTACTCGCGCATCGACGCAATGTTTGCCGAGACGAAGTCCGGGTAGGTCTCGCGTTGGAGGATGAACTTTGCCCCTTGGTCGGCTGCGGCGCCTCCCGGCGTATGGCAGCCGGCGCAATTCTGCGCGAGGACCTTGCCGTACACCTCGGTGGTGAACGTCTCGCGGGTGGTTTGGCACTCGGCGGAGGAATCTTCGGTGCCGTAGCAACCTACGCTTGCACCGGCGGCCGCTGCAACGAGGGCAACGGCTCCAGCGATCGGAACCGCGCGGGCTTTCCAACCGCGCGAATCTTTAGGGGTCAGCGACCTTTTCGTACGCGCCATTCTGCGTCTCCTGGCTTACGGACCGGGGGTTCTCTCTTCCGAGGAAAGGAGGCCCTTGCGTGGTGGCACGGAACTCGCTCGCGCGAAAGGACCGGGCCGAACTCGAACCCGAAGCGAACTTCGGGGCAAAAAATTGGGAAAGAGGCGGGGGCGGTCCGAGGCCGGCGGGCCTTGGTCGGCGATGGCGGGCACCACATCGCACTTCATTCCGCGGTTCCTCTTTAAGAGACCTTCGAGAGACGAACGCGTCAAGGCCGTCTACCAAGCGGGTTGCGGATTTCGGACACCCGTACGAAAAGGGGAACATTTAATTGCACGATTTCCATGAGTTACAAAGACCTACCTACTCCTACAAATCGTAGGGCCCCTGAGACTTTGCCGCACCAGGGGCCTGCAAAAATCTCAAAAAAGAGGTTGCACCGCGACAACGTCCCCCGAGGCATCTTTTTCGCGCGCTCGCGGCGGCCGAATGGACAGTTTGCAGCGACCCGCGCGCCTACGGTCGGCCGCCTCGCCAAAACTGCAGTCCTCGGCGCCGATTTTGCAAAAACTAGTGGGAGTACGGCTCGCCGCGCAAAATCGTGTGCGCGCGATAGATTTGCTCGGCGAGCACCACGCGCGCGAGGCGATGGGGCAGGATCATGCGCGAGAGCGAAAGGCGGTGGTCGGCGGCGGCAGAGAGTTCGCGGGGGAGGCCGTACGACCCTCCAATGAGGAACGCCACCGCCGGAACTGCGCCGTTGTCCCCTTTGCGAATGAAGTCGGCCAAGTCTTGGGAACTCCAAAGCGAACCGTCGACTTCCATGGCGACGGTCTTCGCGCGTTCGGGGATCGCCGCACGCATTTTTGCCAGGACGTGCGCCTCCCCCTTGTCGTCGATCTCGACCTCTTCGCACTTCACGTAGCGGCGGATACGACCAAAGTAGTCGTCGAGAAGCGCGCGATCGGGTTTCTCCTTCACGCGGCCAACGGCAATGACGACGACGCGCATCAGGAGTCGGCTTCGACCGGCGTCGGGCGCACGCCACGAAAGACCGGTGCGCGGCGGGCAGCGGCGGCGGCAAGCCCCTCGCCGAGGTCTTCGCTTTGGTAGCTGATCGACTGCGCGCGCGCCTCGTGCTCGAGGGCGAGGGTCAGCGCAGCGCGGTCGACGCCGAGGGCCCGTTTGAGGTCGCGCTGGGCCAGCGGCCCGCCAGCCGCGATCGCCGTCGCAAGCTTTTTGGCACGCGGGAGCACTTCTTCGGCGGCCACCGCTTCGACGGCAAGGCCGAGGGCCACCGCCTCCGCGCCGTCGAAAAATCGCCCGGTGTAAAGGAGCTCGGCGGCCCGCTGGCTGCCTACCTTCCGCGGGAGGAGGTAGGTCGCGCCCATGCCCGGGTGGAGGCCGAGGCGAACGAAATTCAACGCGAGCTTGGCCCCATGGTCGACCACAATGAGGTCGCAGGCGAGTGCGACGCAGAGTCCCGCCCCGACAGCCGGCCCCTCAATCGCCGCAATGACCGGAACCGGGAAATCGAGGATCGAAAGGTACCGGGCGTAGAAGCCCTTCATGAAGCGATAGGTCTCTTCCGGCGCCTCTTTGCGCAGCCGATCGAGCATCGCGAGGTCTCCGCCGGCGGAGAACGCGCCGTTCACCCCGGTGAGGATGACCGCACGCAAATCAGGATGATCTTTATACTCTGCGACGCGCGCGGCGAGGGCGTCGCCGAGTTCGGGGGACATCGCGTTCTTCCGCGCCGGGTCCGAGAGCGCGAGGAGAAGAACGCCAGCTTCCAACGTAGCCGTGACCTCGGGATGCATCGGCTTCGCCTAGCACAGGGCCTGGTGGAGTTGGGCCCGCCGTCTCTCGCGACGCGTACCCGCCTGGGCGAGCCGTCACTCCATTCGGCGGGCGGAGGTCATCGGGAACGGCTTCCAGAATGGCGTTGCGACGGCGTCACCGTCGAGCGAAAACCAAGGAGAATCAGAGCCTTCGGGGCGTACGATGTGAAAGTTTTGCGCCGGCATGTAGCCCTGGCCAATGAGCGCACGCCGGTGGTGCTGGTCGTCTTCGACGACGTCGACGATGAGCACCGCATGCCCCGGGTTGCCCCCCATCACGAAAAAATCTCCGCCGCGAAGCTCGGACTTTTCAACACGTACTTTCGACGATTCCGTCCCGGATCCAGCCCCCAATCGCTCCAGCGCAACGGTATTTGACCACGCAAATACAAACGCGAGATACCGTCGATAGGATGCGTAGCTGTCGTCCGGTTTTGCCCCGGTCGACCGTTCCAGCCCCATCCCCTTCGGCGCCCAACGGACGCCTTTTTTCCAGTCGGCGAACCCTAGCGCAGTCCCCGAAGCAGACGGATAGCTGACGTCCGAGCGCCCGACCGACCAGCGCCATTCGGCATGCATGCGCTCAATAGAATCGGCGCACTGTTGGAGATCGCCGGCGCCGATATCGAGATTGATAACTGCTACCAATCGCGAATCATCGGCCGAAAGAATTTCACTCCCCGCGTAACTCTTTACCGGCGTCCCTGGGGGGGCGACCGGCAGCGCGCGCAGAAACGCCGCGAAGGTTCCTGGGGCAGCGGGGACGCGATGGAACCCCTTCGGCGGCGCGATCCGCGAAGCGACCGTCCCCTCGGCCGCGTAAGGGGGCGTCCACGGTGGCGAAAACGGGGTCGTCGTTGCGGCGGAAACTTCTGGCATTACCACATGTTGCGGTGCGGCAGTCACCGGGGCCGCCGGAGGGACCGGTGCAGGTTCGGCGAAGCGAGCGGCCGGTACCGGTTCGGCGTGCGCCTCGCCGGGGGCATGCGTGCATCCTACAAGTCCGGCGAACAGAACCGCGAAGCGGGAAGTAGGGGCCATGGCTCTACGTCGCACGCCGGGCCGGTTCTGTGACAGTGCCCCGCGAAAATTTCTTACGGGTGGATAAAGACGACGGTCCCCGTCAGCGGTTTGCTCGCGCCGTGCCAGCGGGGCGGGACCGGAGGATCGGTAAAGAAGAAGAGTCGACGGGCGTCTTCCGGTGCGAGGTTGATGCACCCATGGCTCTTCGGCATCCCAAAGACATCGTGCCAGTAGGCGGCATGGAGCGCGTAGCCGCCTTCGAAGTACTGCACATAAGGGACGTCGCGGAGTTCGAACTCTTCGCCGACGATGTTTGAGTCCATCGTCGCCGTGACATACTTCGTATGAATCCGAAAGATTCCGCGTTTGGTCGACTTGGACGTTTCCGGATCGCCGAGGCCAGCTTCGCCACTAGAAACGAGCGTCGCGTAGGCCCCTTTCGTCCCTTCGTAGGCGATGAGCGTCTGCTTGGAGATGTTGACGTCGAGCCATTTCTCCCCCTCATTCGCCCACTTCGGCCATTTTTTCGCCGGGTCGAGCCGCACCGAGGTCTTCTCATCTATCCAGTAGCCGGCCTTCGTCTCCCACAGAAATTTCCCCTCGAACTTTCGCGTTTTTCCCGTCAACGCGAGCGCGCTCCGCCAGGGAATATCCCCTTCCTGGACGAGCTTCTTCCCCTTTTCCACCCACTGCTTCGCCCCCTTCCCTTTCACAAAGGCAAATGGGAAAGAGAGCGTCGCACCGCTGACGTCAACGTCGATACCGATGCGAATTCCGTGGAAGTCAGAGCCCTTGATCGGCCGGAAGCGATCGGCTGGAACAATCCGAAGGTCGGTCGTGACGGCCAGCCGGCGCCCACGCTCAAAGAAGGTATCGACGAAGGAAAGGCCGTTCTTGGCGTAGACATCACCAATTTTTGCGACGGCGGCGTTCGCCGTCCCCGAGAGATTCGGGACGCGTGCCCCGTTGGCGAGCCAGGCGGGGGTGTCGCTCGTGAGTTTGTCGGTGAGCGCCTTCAGCGGGTCGGGGGCCGCCGTCCCCTTCCAGCGCTGCCAGAGGTCTTGGCCATAGGGGGCGCCGAATTCCTCGTCGACCTTCCACTTTGCCAAGTGCTCATCGAGGTGGGGCTCGAAGGCCTTGACGTCGTCGTCGGTCGGAATCCGATTGTAAAGAGGGCCCCCTCGTTTGCATGTACCATACATATATGGGAGGCGCGAGGCGAGGTCGGGCTGGCGGCTCGATGCGGCGACGATAGGGTCCTTCAAATCGAGGGTTGCGTCGGCGAGGCAAATGTAACCGCCTTCGGTGTCGCCACGGCCGATGCCCTTGTCGCCGGCGGAGAAGCCTGCAATATGCATGTACCCTTCTGCGCAGCCGGGACCGGAGAATTTACGGTCATTCGTGGCAAGAATCGCCCCGGCGCGAAGCGTGCCCACGCGAGGCGAGCTGCGGTCTGGCTTCTGGTAGACGGCCGCTTCCATCACCTTCACGCCGACGGTCGGCGTGCCGTCGGGATAGCTCGCAAACGGCAGCGAAACGCCGGATAGGTCGACCGGTGCGCCGGCCCCCGGAGCGAAGGCAGCCGGCCGCTCGACCACCGGCGCGGTAGCCGGCGGCAAAGCGGTCGTCGGCACCGAGGCACTCCCAAGAGCGCCGACGCCGCCGTCGAGGCCGCCATCGACGCCTCCGCCCTTTGTTCCGCATGCGAGGAGAAGGGCCGGGCCTGCGAGCAGGACCGCGGGGGCGACGAGAAGGGGGAGTCTTCGGTACACAGCGGACCGGGTCCTACTACGTGGCCGCGCTTCCGTCTCCATTGGAGGTGCGGCCATCAGTTGCGACGGCACTTCCAGCAAATTCGCTGGCGGTCACGAACGGTGTTACCGAAGCGGTATGCCCGAAGGGGACACCCTTTACCGAATCGCCCTGGCGTTGGAGCCGGTCGTCGGCGGGCGGATCGTCACGTTTGCGCTGCCGAGGGCGCCCCACGCGCTTCACCGCTTCCTTGGCGGGCGTGTGCGAGCCATCAAAGCGCGGGGGAAATTCCTGCAGATCGGGCTGGAAACGCGCGACGGCGCCCCGTACACCCTCGTCACCCACCTCCGAATGAACGGGCTTTGGCACCTTTATCGGGCCGGCGAGCGGTGGCGGCGCGGCGAATCACGTGCGGTCGTGATCCTTGGCGTGGAACGGCACGACCGCTGCGCCCTCGTGGCCGTCTGTTTTGACGCACCGATTGTGCGATTGATCGCCGGCGATCACGACGCAGAAATCGACGCCCTCGGCCCCGATCTTCTCGGAACCACCTTCGACAGCGCCGAGGCGCTACGCCGCCTCCGAGCCTGCGGCGCCCTTTCCCTCGGCGAGGCGCTCTTGAACCAGCGCGCCCTTGCCGGCATTGGCAACGTCTACAAGAGCGAGTTCCTCTTCGACCAACGCCTCGATCCCTGGAAATACGTTTCTTCTTACGAGGATACGACGCTCGAGGCGCTTCTTGGACGGGCGCGCGAAGTCCTCCTCGCGAACGTCGCCGACGTCAAACCAGGGCGCCCCTACGACTACGTGCGCACGGTCGCCCGAATCCCTGTCGCGACTCCACTCGATGCAAATTCGCGAGCCGGGCGAGGTTGCGCCGCCGGGAAGTCGATCGCTCCGTGGACAATTGCCGTCTATCGGCGCGGCGGGGAGCCCTGTTACGTGTGCGCTACACCGATTGCGCGGAAGCTCCAGGGGGACGCCCAGCGCTCGACGTATTGGTGCCCTCAATGCCAGAAGAGTCCCCTGTAGAAGTGGGCCCGCCGTCTCTCGCGACGCCGCTCCCAGCAAATTCGCTGGCGGTCGCGAACGGACGGGCCCCGGTTGAAGGGGGCCCGCCGTCTCTCGCGACGCCGCTCCCAGCAAATTCGCTGGCGGTCGCGAACGGACGGGCCCCGGTTGAAGGGGGCCCGCCGTCTCTCGCGACGCCGCTCCCAGCAAATTCGCTGGCGGTCGCGAAC
>DYPH01000294.1 GCA_020720045.1 Sorangium cellulosum
ACAACCTGGTCCGGCGCGAGATGCTCCTTGCCGCGAAAGAACACGGTGTGCCCCCCGGAACGTGTCAACGATAGTGAGACGAAGTTGCTTCGAATTTAGGGAAGGTGCGGAGTGTGCGACCGCCTTTCTGATGGAACGAGATTCGGCCGTTCGAGCGCGGTGCGGGCCACGCCCGGCGATGCGCCGGGCACGAGCGGATCCCGGCGCGACCGGTGGTAATGCGGCCCGGCCCCGCGGCCGCCAGGACAGGGTCTTGAGGCCTTCGATTCAAGATTGGAGGACGCGCACCTCGGCGGGTCCATCCGGCACAGGGGGCGAGGCTGTCGGCGGGTTGATCCACACCTGGGTCCGAGGTCGTGCGACGACGGCTCGGCCGTGCGGAAACCGTTCGGGATGAACCAGGAACGCGGCGTCCATCACCGCTTGCCGCGCCGTGATGCGGGTGTCGATCCGGTCGAAATGGACGTCTGCTGGCGTGAGCATCGCGAGTCCGCTGTGGTGATGCTCGTCGTTGTACCAGCCGAAGAAGTCGACGCAGTGGGCTCGCGCATCCTCGATGCAGCCGAACTTCTCGGGGAATTCCGGCTGATACTTCAACGTCTTGAAGTGCGCCTCGCTGAACGGGTTGTCGTTGGAGACGTGGGGTCGCGAGTGGGTCTTCGTGACCCCCAGATCCGCCAGGAGAAATGCCACCGGTTTGCTCTTCATCGACGAGCCTCGGTCGGCGTGGAGCGTCAGCTCACACGGCGTGATGCCCTGTCGAGCGCAGGTCTCGGCGATGAGCTTCTCGGCCAGAGCGGCGGACTCGCGCAGCGCCACCATCCACCCGACCACGTAGCGGCTGAACACGTCGAGGATCACGTACAGATGGAAGTAGGCCCACTTCTCGGGGCCCTTCAGCTTGGTGATGTCCCAGCTCCAGAGTTCGTTCGGCCGCGTCGCCAGGAGCTCCGGGCGCTCGTAGGCCACATGACGCGCCTGGTCCCGACGGTCCTTTGCCTCGCCATCCGCCGCCAGGATGCGGTGCATCGTACGGACCGAGCACAGGTACCGCCCCTCACCCAGCAACGTCGCGTGGACCTCGGCCGGCGCGAGATCGACAAAACGGGGCTCGTGGAGCACGTCGAGGACCGCTTGACGCTCCGACGGCGCCAGCTTCCGCCCCGGCTCAGGTCGCCTCGGCCTTGGTCCAAAGACGCGGGCGCGCTTTCGGAAATACGTCGCTCGAGCCACGCCGAACGCGTTGCAAGTCGCGTCGATGCCCAGACGGGGCGCGAATTCGATCACGGCAGCCATTCTCAGATCTCCTCCGCCGTCGGCAGCGCCAGCCCCAGCAACTCCGAGAGTTTTTTTTGGAGTGCCACCAACGCCTCCGCCCGCTCCGCGCGCCGCGTCATCTTGGCCAAGGCCTTCTCAAGCTCAGCCACCTCCTTGGCCCGCGGCTCCGCTGCAGTAGGTCCCCGCTTCTGGGCCGCCAGAGCGGCCAGCGCCGCCCGCTCCGCCTGCTGCCGCCACTTCGTCAGGTGCGACGAGTACAGCCCCTCGCGACGAAGCAGCGCACTCACCTCCCCCGGCACGGTGCAAGCCGCGACCGCGTCCAGAATCCGCTTCTTCTCCTTGGCGCTGAACGTGCGCCGCGCCGTCTTCGGTTTCACTTCGGTCGGGGGGCTCATCGCCTCCGACTGCACCACGTTTCCCACTGCTCTCACCAGTCTCGCCCTGCAACCTTGCTACACTAAACTTCCCGGGGTCGCCGTCTCACGTACATTGGCACAGAGGGCTCTACCGGGTACGTAGGCAAAAAGGGGGCAATGTGAGAACGGGGTTCCCAATGCAGGTCGC
>DYPH01000295.1 GCA_020720045.1 Sorangium cellulosum
TGACCGCCAGATAGACCTTGACCATTTTCTGCACGCCGGGCGGCAGTTCGTCGCCCGCAGTGAGCTTTTTCTTTTTCTCTTCGAACATCGCGTCGAATTCGATGCGCTTTTGCGCCAGCGAATCCTTGAGCCCTTCGGCGAGGCGGCTCGCCTCGTCGTCGGTCAGACGCACGTCGAACCACTCGTGACGGCTGGTCAGCGAATCCAGGTATTCCTTGGTAATCACCGTGCCCTTGGCCAGACGCTTCGGCCCGCCGTTGGCGGCTTTGCCGGTCAGCAGACGCTCAAGGCGCGAGAAGGTGTCGTCTTCGACGATACGCATGCGGTCGGTCAAGTCCTTGCGGTATTCGGCAAGGTGGGTGTCGACGATCGACTGCGCGCGTTTGTCGCGCTCGATGCCTTCACGGGTGAAGACCTGCACGTCGATGACGACACCGGTCATGCCCGACGGCACTTTGAGCGAGGTGTCTTTCACGTCGCTGGCCTTCTCGCCGAAGATCGCGCGCAGGAGTTTTTCTTCCGGCGTGAGCTGGGTTTCGCCCTTGGGCGTGACCTTGCCGACGAGCACGTCACCGGCTTCGACTTCCGCACCGATGGCGATGATGCCCGACTCGTCCAGACGCCCGAGCTGGCGCTCGGCGAGGTTGGAGATGTCGCGGGTGATTTCTTCCGCGCCGAGCTTGGTGTCGCGCGCGACGACCGAGAGTTCTTCGATGTGGATCGAGGTGTAGCGGTCTTCGGCGACGACTTTCTCGTTGATCAGAATCGAGTCTTCGAAGTTGTAGCCGTTCCACGGCATGAACGCGACCAGCATGTTCTGCCCCAGCGCCAGCTCGCCCATGTCGGTCGACGCGCCGTCGGCGATCACGTCGCCGCGCGCGATCACGTCGCCGATTTTCACCAGCGGGCGCTGGTTGATGTTGGTGTTCTGGTTCGAGCGCGTGTACTTGATGAGCGAGTAAATATCGACGCCGACTTCGCCCGAACGCGCTTCGTCGTCGTGCACCCGGATCACGATACGACCCGCGTCGATGTAGTCGACGATGCCGCCGCGATGCGCGGTGACGACCGTGCCCGAGTCGACCGCTGCGGTGCGCTCGATGCCCGTGCCGACCAGCGGCTTCTCGGGACGCAGACACGGCACGGCCTGACGTTGCATGTTCGAACCCATCAGCGCGCGGTTCGCGTCGTCGTGCTCAAGGAACGGGATCAGCGACGCCGCGACCGACACGATCTGCGCCGGGGCGACGTCCATGTATTCGATGTTGGTCGGTGCCGACAGGGTGAATTCGTTCTTGTGACGGCAAGAGACGAGATCGTCCTTGAAGCCGTTTTTCGCGTCGAGCTCGGCGTTCGCCTGCGCGATCACGAACTTCGATTCCTCGATGGCCGACAGGTAGTCGATTTCGTCTGTGACCTGGTTGTTGATCACGCGGCGATACGGCGTCTCGATGAAGCCGTACCAGTTGGTACGGGCGAACAGCGCGAGCGAGTTGATCAGGCCGATGTTCGGGCCTTCCGGCGTTTCAATCGGGCACACGCGACCGTAGTGGGTCGGGTGCACGTCGCGCACCTCAAAGCCCGCGCGCTCGCGCGTCAAACCGCCAGGGCCCAGCGCCGAGACGCGACGCTTGTGCGTGATCTCGGACAGCGGGTTGGTCTGGTCCATGAACTGCGACAACTGGCTGGAACCGAAGAACTCCTTGATCGCGGCGCTGATCGGCTTGGCATTGATCAGGTCATGCGGCATCAGGTTGTCGGATTCGGCTTGCGACAGACGCTCCTTGACGGCACGTTCGACACGCACCAGGCCGGCACGAAACTGGTTTTCCGCCAGCTCGC
>DYPH01000169.1 GCA_020720045.1 Sorangium cellulosum
TCACAACGGTAGATTTCCCAAAGAGATCTTCCACCGCGGAGATCATCCCTGGCCACTCTTCCGGCGACGCGACGAGCCCTGCTTCGACGGGATTTGCCATCGCATACGCGATCTTCTCCGCAATCGCCGTCGTGCCTTCGAGGCGGTTGTAGGGGCCGTCCGGCTTGTCAAACACGCTTGAAGGCAGCCCGTAACGGACCTTCACCATGTTCGCGAACATCGCGTTCCTTTCTTGCAGGAACATCGAAATCTTTCCCCGTCGGTCAAACAGCACTTCGTGGATGTGGTTCGACATCACACAAACAGCGATCACCGCAATGCCGTACGCCTCCGCGTAGCGCGCCGTCGCGTATTTGTAGAGCTGTTCAACGCTCGAAGTGTGCTTCCCGCCTCGGTCGTAGCTCGGCGTGAACTTGTGGGCGCGGTCGACGCACCGTCGCGTGACTTCGTAGAAGGTGCCGGGGAGGTACTGATGCGCGTAGGACATGCGCGCCACCCCCACGCCCCGTACCAACGCGAATTCCGAGCAAATCTGGCCATTCACGGGCTGCTAGGGGGTGGCCCCGGCCAAATTTGCCTGGCCTGGGCCAGGGGGGGCTCGCCGCAGAGTTCGCCGAACGGGCGTCTTGACTCATTTGCGTGCATATGCATAGAAGGATTCCCCGAACGCCCATCCATCCAGGCTTCGAAGGTGGCTGCCGAATGCCCCCGATTCCCGGGCAGATGCTAGGTGCGCGCCGTGGAAATCGTTCGCCTCGGCGCAGCCCCTTGGGAGGCGGCCCTCGCGCCAAGCGAGCGGTCGGCCGCTGCGGATGCGGGGCTGGTTTCCGCGGCGCGCATGCTCGCAAGCCGCCTCTACGGCCGGTTCGCGGAGCCGGCCCGACCCTTGCCCAAACGGGCGGCGCCGGTCTTTTGCGTCGGGAGCACCACGCTCGGGGGTGGCGGAAAAACGCCGTTTTCGCTGGCACTTGCACGGGCGCTCTCCACACCATCGCGGCCGGTCGCGCTCGTCACCCATCGCTACCGCGCGCTTGCCACTGGTGGTCGGTCCTCACCGATGTCCGACGACGAGCGCTACCTGCGTGGGCGTTGGGATCATGTGTATGCTGCACCTACGCGCGTCGCAGCCTTTGACGCCGTCCCACCAGAGATGCCAATCGTTGTCGACGGCCCCCTCTCGCGGGCCACCTCGGGCGGCGCCTCCCTCCTTCTCCACGACGGGACGACGCCGATTCCGCCCCACACCCCGCCGGCCGGCCCCCTCCGGGCGACGCTCAAGCGCCTCTACGCGGCTGCCGATCATCGTCTTTTTTTTGGACCTTCCGAGCACCGACCCCCCGGTTTCGGGGGGGGGCGATCGAATTCTACCTCGAAGGTCTTGAGGCGTTGGCGGCGCTTCCCGACGACGCCCCGCGCATCCTGGTGACCGCCCTCGCCCGCCCGGAACGGGTCGTCGCCCCGCTCGCGGCGGCCGGGGTGCGCATCGATGTCCACCTCCAGCTCCCCGACCACGGCCTCGGTGACAACGGGAATCGCCTTGTTTTTCAAGCGGTTTCCGCGCTGCTTCGCCGTCTTCCCGGCGCCGTTTTCGTTGCCAGTAACAAGTGTAGTCTGCATCTACCACTCGACGCCGCCGGCTGCGTCGCTGGGCGGCCGCTCCACCGGATCGACCGTGTGCTCGTCCCCCCTTCGGCGCTGCTCTCCCACCTTAGGCGCGCCGTCTGAGGCCCCTCCGTCCGGATCGCTGGAAAGCGGCCCCGTTTGGTCGTATCTTCGCAAGCCCGCCCGTGAGCAACAGCGACGATCGCGAAGAAAAGACCAGGGTCACCTCGACCCAGCCCCAGCTCCCCACCGAGCTGCCGCGGGGGGGAGACTGCCTCGTGGTCATCTACACCAAGGAGCCGACGCTCCTAGGGAAGCGCTATGTGCTTGATATGAGCCATATGCGCGTCGGTCGTGGCGCGGAGAATCACGTCGTCCTCGACGGCGACTCCGTCTCCCGGCGTCATGCCCACTTCGAGCAGCGCGGCGCCGCCTGGTGCGTCGTCGACAACAACTCGACGAACGGCACCTACGTCAACGACGTCCAAATCCGCGACTTCCAAGAGCTCCGCAACGGCGATCGCATCAAGATCGGCGGAACGATCTTCAAGTACCTCTCCGGCCAGGACGTCGAGGCCCAGTACCACGAAGAAATTTACCGGATGACCATCATCGATGGCCTCACCGGCGCCCACGTAAAGCGTTTCTTCCTGGAGGCGCTCGAGAAAGAGATTCTCCGCTCGCGCCGCCATCAGCGCCCCTTGTGCCTGATGATATTCGATATCGACTTCTTCAAGAAGATCAACGATGTCCATGGTCACCTCGCCGGCGACTACGTCCTCAAGGAGCTTGCGCGGCTCATCGCCGGGCGCATCCGGCGCGACGAAGTCTTTGCCCGTTACGGCGGCGAAGAGTTCTCAATCATTTGCTCGGAGACGACCCTCGAAGGGGCCGCTCAATTCGCCGAGACGCTGCGGGAAATGATCGCTGGTTTCCCCTTCGTCTTCCAGGGGGAGCAGATCCCCTGCACGATTTCGATCGGCGTCGCCGAGCTCGCCGACGAGCGGACGAGCGCCGACTTTATCCAGGTCGCCGACGGCCGCCTCTACGAAGCGAAGCACCGCGGCCGCAACCGGGTCATCGCCGCCTAAATTCTGCGGGAAGTCAGCGGGAACTCGCCTGGAAATTGGGCGACGGGTGGAGTAGCGGGCGGGGGGAATGAATGCCCCTTCGCCCGTTTTCGCTGCGACGCCGCACATCGTCGTCCCGCCGCCGGGCCCCCTCTCGCGGGCCGGTGCCGCTGCGCTCGCCGCCCTCGAGTCGCCGGCGTTTGACGCGCGCCGGAAGGCCCGCGAAGCGACCTCCGGCGAGGATTTTGCCGCGATCGTCTACGCGGCGGGGCAAGGGGCCACGCTGACCGACGTCGATGGGAACCGCTACGTCGACCTCGTCGCCGGCTTCGGGGCGCTCCCCCTCGGCTACGGCCACCCGGCGCTCGCTGCATCGGTGCAGCATGCATGGAATACCCTCCCGCTCGCCTTGGGGGACGTCTACGCCGCCGCTGACAAACTCGCCCTCGCAACCGCGCTTGTTGACCATTTTCAATCGGCTACCGGTGCTGCGAAGGGGCGACTTCTCTTCGGACTCTCCGGCGCCGATGCCGTTACCGGGGCGCTGAAGACGGTCGCTCTACGCACGAACAAACCGGGCGTGATCGCCTTTGATGGCGGCTACCACGGCCTCTCCCACGGGCCGCTCGCCGCGTGTGGGCTCGCGCCGAAGTTTCGGGAGCCCTTCGTCGAGCAGCTCTCGAAACATGTGCAATTTGCACCGTATCCGACGACGGACGCCGATCTGGATCGCGCACTAGATGCGGTAAAGAAAGGGCTTTCGCGCGGGGATGCCGGGGCGGTCCTCGTCGAGCCGATCCTCGGTCGTGGTGGCTGTGTCGTCCCCCCCGCTGGGTTCTTGACGGGGCTTCGTGCGCTCTGCACGGAAACCGACACGCTCCTCGTCCTCGACGAAATTTGGACCGGTTGCGGGCGGACCGGCCTCGGCTTCTTCGCCGGGGCTGCCGCGAAACCGGATTTGATCTGCCTCGGGAAAGCGTTGGGCGGTGGCATACCGATCTCCGTTTGTCTCGGGACCGAAGAGGCCTTTGAACCGTGGGGGGCCCACGGCGGGAGCTACATCCACACGGCGACCCACTTCGGCGCCCCGCCTGGCTGCGCGGCGGCGCTCGCCGTGCTCGCCGCGATCGACGAAGGCAACCTCATCGCCGAGAACGCCCGTAAGGGCATGCTCTTCCAAACAGCACTAACTGCTCACGGTTTTTCTGTGCAAGGTACAGGGATGATGCTCGGGATCCCGCTGCGTGACGCCGCCACCGCCCTCGCGGCGACCCGTCGCCTCCTCCAGGCCGGCTACCTGGTGCTCACCGGCGGGCGCGACGGGAACGTGATCACGCTCTCCCCCGCCTTCGTCCTCGACGACGCGGCGATCGTCGCATTTGCCCAGATTTTCGCCACGTTGGTGCCGCCGGAGGCCCGCCGATGAACGCCGATGCCCTCCACGCCGCCGTCCAGGCGTTTATCGCCGACCACGCCGACTTCCCCAAAAACGTGGATCATGCACGCTTTGATGCACTCGCCGTCGCGATTGCGCAGCTGCAGGTCGCCATGATCCCCGGCCAGCGACGCCTGTTTGCTCGCCACGGGGTCGACGTCGCGCGCATCGGCGCCGCCGCAGAAATTCCTGCCGTTCCGACCGACGTCTTCAAGCAGACCCGCGTCGCCGCCTTCCCGGAGGCGCTCACGGTGGCGACCTTCCGCACGAGCGGGACGACGATCGGCGCCCGCGGGAGCCACCCCTTTCGCACGCTCGCGACCTACGAAGCGGGGGCCCTCGCGGCGGGGCGCCGGGCGCTGCTGACGTCCTCTTCGCCGGTGCCGGTCGTGGTGCTGGGGCCGTCGCAGGCGGAGGTCTCGGATTCGTCGCTCGGCCATATGAATGCGCTCTTTGCGAAGCATTTTGGCGAGGTTGCGAGCGACGCCGACACCTTCTTCCTCCGCAACGACGCCCTCCAGCTCGATGCGCTCACGGCGCGGATCGCCGCCCTCCCGCCCGACGGGGAGCTGTTGCTCCTCGGCACGAGCTTCTCCTACGTCCACCTCCTCGATGGCCTCGCCGCCGCCGGTCCCTGCGGAAGTGGGCCCGCCGTCTCTCGCGACGCCGTTGCTAGCAAATTCGCTGGCGTGCGCGAACGGACGGGCCCCTCGCGTGGGGGTCGAATGCCGCTCCCACGGCGGGCGCGCGTGATGCAGACCGGCGGCTTCAAGGGGAAGAGCCGCGAGGTCGACGGGGACGAACTCCGCCGGCTGCTTGCGGAGACCTTTGCCATCGATCCTCGCGCGATCGTTCACGAATACGGGATGACCGAGCTGTCGTCCCAGTGCTGGGAATGGACCGCCGTCGATGCCGACGCAGAAACCGGTATTCTGCACCCACCCCCCTGGCAGCGCGTGATCGCCGTCGACCCGGAGACGCTTGCGCCGGTCGCGCAGGGCGGGGTTCGCGAGGGCATCGCCCGCATCGTCGACCTCGCCAACGTGGAGAGCGCCGTCGTGCTCCAGACGCAAGATCGCGTGATCGTTCGTGAAGACGGAAGTTTTCACCTCCTCGGGCGCCTCCCGGGGGCGCCGCCGCGCGGCTGCTCGATCGCCATCGACGAGATGCTCGGCGGATGACAGCGCCGTCTGCGAAGCGTGTGACCGCCGTCTTGGAAGCGGTCGATCGCGTGTATGATGCACGCGAAAGCTTGGTTGATGCACTCGTTGCCGAGACCGGCCTCTCGCGGGAAGGGGTCGACCGCGGCTTTCGAGACCACTGGGAGCGCCTCGCCGGGGGCGTCTCGCCGCAGCTCTTCGAAGCGGTTTCGCCGGCGCCCGCCGTTTATGTGGTGCTCGCCGCGAACGTCTTCGTCGCGCCGGTGCGTGCCCTGGTTCTTGCTGCTGCCTCCGCGCCGATCGTCCGCGTGCGCGCGTCGCGACGGGCGCCGACGGTCTGCCGCGCGCTGCTCGCTGAACTGAAAGATTCCCTGGATATTCAGGAGTTTGAAGGGGAGTGTTGGCCCGAGGCGACCGCCGATGCCGCCCTCCACGCCTACGGCGGAGATGCCGCCATCGCCGCACTCGGGGCCGCCTTTCCGGGCGTCGTTTATGGGCATGGCCACGGCTTTGGCGTCGCCTGGATAGGTGCGTCATGCACCGATCTGGCAGCCGCTGCGCGGGCCCTCGCCGCCGACATCGCCCCCTTTGACCAGGCCGGCTGCCTGAGCCCGCGTTTCGCGCTCGTGGAGGGGGATGGCGCCCGCCGCGAGGCCTTCGCGGAGCTGCTCGGCGTTGCTCTCGCCGACGAGGCGGCACAAACGCCACGGGGGTCCCTTGTGGACGTGGACCTCCGTCGCGCCCTCGATGAAGCGGCTTTTCTTGGGGAATTGCGGGAAGGTCCCGATCATGCGCTCTGGCTCCCCGACGCCGGGACGCCGATCGCGACCCTCCTGCCGACGGGGCGGAACCTCGCGCTGTATTCGGTGCAGGATGCACGGGATGCATCGGTGCAGCTTGCACCGATGGCCCGCTACGTGACGACCGTCGGCGGCGCCGACGAAGCGCTCTGCGCCGCCCTTGGTGTGTCAGGGGCGCGCCCGTTCGCGACCGCCAGCGAATTTGCTGGGACCGGCGTCGCGAGAGACGGCGCGCCCACTTCGACAGGCGCGCGCGCCGCGAAACTCGGCTTCATGCAGCGACCGCCCCTCGACGGCCCCGTCGATCGCCGCACCCAGCCGCGCACCTATCAGGCGCCCCGTTGAGGGCGCTCAGGCCGGGACGTTCAGCCCGACCGCGTTGCCGTCGAGATCGCGGAAGATCGCGATAGCCCCGTCTTTTCCGATGGGGGTGACCGGGAGGATCACTTCGCCCCCCTTCGCGACGGCGGCCGCGAGCGCCGCTTCGAGAGGGAGGTGGGTCGTGAGGTAGAGGGTGACTCCTTGCGGGCCGGGTGTGCGGCGCGGGTCGGCGACGAGGGCTCCTCCCGTTCCGGGCGCGTCGAAGGGGAAGACGGCGTAGGGGAGCCCGCCGAAGATTTCGCGATGCATCGCGGCGCCGATGACCGCTTCGTAAAAGGGGGTGGCGACGTCGAGGGAGCGGACCGGGATTTCGAACCATTGCTGCGCGTTTTTCATAGAAGACACCCTGCGCCCGGCCGGTGTCAGCGGTATGTCAGCAATTGCCCGATGGACCGCACCAAGCGCCTTTTCGCCCTCGTTGAAAACCTCCGCGCCCGTCGCAAGGGGGTGACGGCGGAGGTCCTCGCGGAGCGCTTTGGCGTCTCCGTCCGCACGATTTACCGGGATTTGGACGCGATCCGCGAAGGGGTCGTCCCCGTCCACGCGGAGGCGGGCCCGGGGGGCGGCTACCGCATCGATGCATCGTACACCATTCCGCCGCTCGTCCTTCAGCCCCGCGAGGCGGCGCTCCTCCTCGCGATCCTGCGTTTTGCGCGCGCGGCGCGGTGGGTCCCGTTCCTGGAGACGCTGGAGGCCCTCGAAGACAAAATCGTGGCGCTCCTCCCGAAGGCGGTCGCGGCCGACGTCGACGGGCGCGCGAACGAGCTCGTCTTCCTCGGGATCCCGACGCTCCCCCTCCGGCCCGCCGTCCGCAAAGCCTTGGAAGAAGCGTGGTTTTCGAAGGCGACCGTCACCGTCGACTACGAGGCCCAGAACGGCGAGCGCCACACCTGGGAGGGGCCGCTCCTCCGGATTTTCTCCGATCGCCAGGCGATCCGCGTCTGCTTGCGTCTCGCCGATGGCACCGAGAAGGCGCTCCGCGGCGACCGCATCCTCCGGCTCCGCCCGCTTACGGAGTCCCGGGGAGCGGGGTCGTTTCCCCCGTAAGATCGGTGGTTTGTCCGAGGGCGAACGCCCAGATCCGGGCGTCGTCGATGCCGGCTTTTTGGGCCGCGGTCCGGAGGCGCGCCGGCGGTTCGGCGAGCGGTTCGTCGGTGAGGCGGTAGGTCCCCCAGTGCATCGCGCAGAAGGTCTTCGCGCCGAGGAGCGTGAAGGCGCGCACCGCCTCCTCGGGCCCCATGTGCTGGGGGCCCATGAACCAGTTCGGGTCGTAGGCGCCGATCGGGAGCATCGCGTAGTCGATCGCCGGGAAGCGCTCGCCGATGGCGCGGAAGACGTCGGCGGCGAAGGCGGTGTCGCCGGCGTGGTAGGCGGTCTTTTCCACGGTCCCGTCGCTCCTCAGCGCTTCGTAGACGAAGCCGCCCCAGAGGCGCTGGTTGCGGTCCCAAGGGAGCCGCATCGACCAATGCTGGGCCGGCACGAGCGTGATCCGCAGGTTGCCGATCCGTGTACTTTCCCACCAACCGAGCTCGGTGACGGTGCCGATCCCCGCTTCGTGGAGGAGGTCGGCGTTGTCGCGGGGGACGACGAAGGTCGGCGGGCGCCCCGCAGCGCTCCGACCGCGGGCAAGCTTCTTCAGCGTGCCTAGGTCCATATGGTCGTAATGATTGTGACTTACCGTCACGACGTCGAGGGCCGGCACCGCGCCGAGCGGCACGCCCGGGGGCGAGATCCGCTTCACGGTGCCGAGGCGCTCCGCCCAGATCGGATCGGTCGCGAAGGTGACCCCGCCGAGGGAGGCGAGGAACGTCGCGTGACCGACCCAGGTCATGCGGTCGACGCTCTCAGCGAAGAGGCGGCTGCCGTCGTTTTCCACGCGGGGCGGCGTGAAGCGGAGGTCTTCCTCCGTTCGCTTCACGCGCGCCCGATCGACCAGGTTCCACCGGAGCAGATCGGCCAGCGACTTGTCCGGCGTCGTCCCGTCGAGGTTCGTGTATTTCGGCATCCCGCCGATCTAGACGTTCAGACCGGGGGCAGGAAGTGCTTCCGATCGACCTCTTCCATCGGTTTGTCGGCGATCTGCTCGAAACGGCGGATCAGTTCGTCGCGGAGCTTCGCGCCGGGGACGATGTCATCAATGACCATTTCGCTCGCGAGCTTCTTCAGGTCGATGTCGGCCCGGTACTCGTCGCGGAGCTTGGCCACGTAGGCGTCGCGCTCGGCCCCTTCCGGGATCTCTTGGATTTTGTTGAAGTAGACGGCGTTGACCGCCGCCTGGGGCCCCATGACGGCGATGCTCGCCTGGGGGAGCGCGAGGCAGGCGTCCGGCTCGAAGGCGGGGCCGCACATCGCGTAGAGGCCGGCGCCGTAGGCCTTCCGAAGGATCACGGAGATCTTCGGCACCGTCGCCATGCTCATCGCCGCGATCATACGGGCACCGGCGCGGATCATTCCTTCGCGCTCGACCTTCGTGCCGATCATGAATCCGGGCACGTCGGCGAGGAACAAAAGCGGAATGTTAAAGGCGTTGCAGAGCCAGATAAACCGGGCAGATTTGTCGGCCGAGTCCGGAAAGAGCACGCCGCCGAGCCACTTCGGCTGGTTGGCGACGATGCCGATCGGCATCCCCTGCAGGCGGGCGAAGCCGGTGACGACCTCCTTCGCGAAGAGCGCTTTGTATTCGAGGAAGGTCCCCTCATCGACGAGTTCGCCGATGATCGCCTTGATGTCGAAGGCCTTGTTTTCGTCGGCCGGGATGATCTGGTCCCAGGTCTTCCCGGAGAGCTTCGGCTCGCGGTCTTCGTCGCGCGGCGGCTCTTCTCCGCAATTTTGCGGGAAAAATGCGATGTATTTCTTTGCGTAGGCGAGCGCTTCGTCTTCGCTCTTCACGAGGACGTCGCCGCAGCCGGAGACCGAGCAGTGCATTTTGGCGCCGCCCATCTCTTCGAGGGAGACCTTCTCGCCGATGACCATTTCGGCCATGCGCGGGGAGCCGAGGTACATGCTCGCGTTCCCCTCGACCATCACGACGACGTCGCAGAAGGCGGGGATGTAGGCGCCGCCGGCTGCCGAGGGGCCGAAGAGCAAGCAGATTTGAGGGACCTGCCCGCTCATCTTGACTTGGTAATTGAAAATCTTCCCTGCGCCGCGCCGCCCGGGGAACATCTCGATTTGATCGGTGATGCGGGCGCCGGCGGAATCGACCAAGTAAAACATCGGGACCCGGAAGCGGATCGCCTGCTCTTGGATGCGGAGGATTTTTTCGACGGTGCGGCGGCCCCAAGAGCCGGCCTTGACCGTGGAGTCGTTCGCCATGAGGGCGACGACGCGGCCGTCGATGCGGGCAAGGCCGGTGATCACGCCGTCGGCGGGGAGGTCGGGATCCATGCAGTTTGCAAAGGCTGCATCTTCCACGAAGCTGCCTTCGTCGACGAGCCGCGCGATCCGCTCCCGCGCGAAGAGCTTTCCGGTCTCCGCGTTCTTCTGGTGGTATTTCGCCCCGCCACCCTGCTCGATGCGGGTGCGCTCTTGTTCGATGTCGGCCATAGGCGGCGCGGTACCAAACGCCGCCCCGAATTTGAAGGGTTCGATCGGTGACGCAGAGTGTCACCGACCGCGGAATTTCTGCGGGCTGAGCACTGTTTCGAGGGGCGGGGTACCTGTGCGCGACACGGTGCAGACCGGGTGCTCTGATTGCAAGAAGGCCCGGGTCCTCCGATTGCACTCAAAACCGGGTGCTCGGGTTACAGGCCGTGGGTGACCATGTGGTGCGCCGGGAGCGCGTGTGGGCGGGTCGGCCCGCGGCCGTCGAAGGGGCGGAAGCCGCCGAGTTTGAGAGAAGGCGGCGCCATGATTTAGCCGAGTTGCAGGATGGTGAAAGGCGTCCGTGAGGCGTCAGCGGAAGGGGCCGTCT
>DYPH01000037.1 GCA_020720045.1 Sorangium cellulosum
CCTAGGCGACGACGGACCGCTGCACAACGACGCGACGCTCGCGCGCTGTAGCGGGATTCCCTTCTGCGCTTGGCCGCGGTGATCCTCGGCCCTCTCGGGCCCTCGACGACAACCGGGCACGGTTGCCCCGTCGCCTCCGGCATTTGTGGGACGTCGCGAACCCCGCGGCCTCGTAACGGCGTGCGGAGCCCGCAAGCATCGGACATCGGAGAACGACGGCCCCGTGACGGGGCGCGGCTCGCCCTGATAGGTTCCGCCCAGCGACGATGAATCCGCTGATCCTGAACGACCAAGAATCAGAGCTGAGCTACGCGTACTTGCATGCCGTCGCGGCGGCGGCCGGCATGTCGTGCACGGTGAGCGGTCGCCACGAAGACGCCCACGGCATCGACGCGACGATCACCGCTTGGGGCGACTGGGGGCCTGAGGCGCTTCGCGAGGTCACGTTCAACGTGCAACTCAAGGCGACCGTTTCGGAGCCGGCGAAGGGCGCGGATCGGCTCTCCTATTCGCTCAAAGGGGTCTCCCGGTACGACGCCCTCCGCTCGGAAAAGGTCAGCGTTCCTCGGATCCTCGTCGTCCTCTTCCTGCCGAAGGATGCCGCCGACTGGCTGCGCCACTCGACCGACGAACTCGCGCTCCTCCACTGCGCCTACTGGGTCTTGCGCGGCGCGCCACCGACGGACAACGCATCGGCGGTGACCGTCTATCTCCCGACGGAGAACGCCCTCTCGCCCGCCACCCTGCGCGAACTCGCCTCTTCGCTGGCGAACCACGCCATCCCGAAGTACGCGCTCGGGACGGAGGCTTCTCGGTGACTTTCTTGCTCCCTATCGACGTCCGCGACTTCCTCCTCGCCGTGGGGTGGACGCTCGACCAGCGCCTCCTCGACGCCCGGGGACTGTTCGCCCTCACCCACCTCCCACCCGGGCCGCCAGATTGTTCTGCCGGTGGAAGACGTCGACGATCGGGACGAGGCCGTTCGGCTCGCGCTCGCGAAGATCTCCGGAATGATGAACATTTCCGTTCCCGAGCTCACGCGGCGGATCCTGCGCCGGAACTCGGATCGGATCTCGCTTCGCTTCTTCGACGGCGAAATCAGCGAGGCGCTCCCCTTCTCCTTCGCGGCGGCCGCCGTCACCGGCGCCGAACGTCTCTTGCGGAGCGCAGCAGCCTCCGCTTCGAAGCCGAAGCTCGTGCATCCCTCCCGCCTGTCGACCGCCGCCCGCCACTTTGCCGACGAGATCCAGTTCGACCAGACCAGCAGCGGGAGCTTCGTCCTCAACCTTGCGTGCCCGATCCACGTCGATCCGCAGACCGGAGTCGCCTTCGGCCGCAACGCGACGCGCGACCTTCACCGCGGGCTACGCACCCTCGTGCGCGCCATCGAAGCCGATACCGTGGGAGCGCTCATCGACGAGCAACGCCGCGCGAAACAGCCGATTCTCTCGGTGAACTTCTGCCAGGGCTTGGCGGAGCTCTCGGATGAGAAGCTCGCGAACTCCCTCGAAATTGCGTTCGACTGGGCCGTCACCTTGCCGGAACCGGACCTCGCCCGAACGGTGACGATCCGCCGCCCCTACTTCGCGCGCATCGCCGAAGTCGCCCAGGCGCTCGCCGAGCGGAAGGGGCCGGAAAAGCCGCAAGCCTTCGTCGGGACCGTCGACGGGCTCTTCGGCACCTTTGGGGACGACGAGCGGCGCTCCGGTGACGTTGAAGTCCTTGTTTTTCAGGCCGATTCCGTCCCCCTCCGCGTCGTCCTCGACCTCCCCGCCGACGCCTACCGCTGCCCGATGGACGCCCACGCAAGCCCGGAACGGTTCGTCGCGTTTCACGGCCTCCTCCGGGCCGGGCGACAGCCGTGCCGCGTCGAAGCGGTCACCGACTTCCGCCTCGTGACCAACCCGCCCGCATAAGGCGTCAGGAACGCGTTCTCCGATCCGGCGTCTCGCCAGGTGGAGACAAACGCGTGACACGCGCCTTCACCCCAAAGGCGCAAACACCTGAATCTCCACGTCTTCCAGCTCCGCGAGCCCCCGCGTGATCAGCGGGCGGACGTCGTCCCACGCGAGGCCGCCGAGCCCTGCGCCGAGCGCGGGGATCGCAATGGAGCCGCTCTTCCTCGCGCGGACGACGCGGACGAGATCGCGGAGCCCGTCTTCCACGCAGCTCAGCTTCGACGGATCCCGCCAATGGGCTTTCGTTGGAAAATTGAGGATATACCGCGGCTGTACCAAGCCGCCCGCCTCAAAGACGAACACGCTCCTGACGGCGAGCGCGCCTGCCTTTGCGGCCGCTTCGTAGGCTTTGAAGTTTGCCGGGAACGCCTTCTTGAACGCCAAAGCGAGCCCTTTGCCCATCACGCCGACGGTGTTCACCGGGTTGACGAGCGCCTCCACCTTCGCCGCGAGGAGGTCTCCGGAGACGAACGCGATCATCCCGTTCGTGTACGCCGATGGCCGATGGTGGCGGAAGCCGAAAGGCGATCCCCTCCCCGCCCTCGCGCTCGGCCCGGAGGCGCCCCTCCACTTTCCCGAATCTTCTCCAACCCTCCGAAGGGGGCCAGCGCCGCACCCCCGATCCCGTTCGCCCGACGATTCATCGCGCGCACCTTAGAGGGTTGCCTTCGGTAGTTATGCGGCGAAGTTCGCGCCCGGTCCGACTCTTACCCCCGCACCCGCTTCCGAAACCGCTTCAGAACGTCCGCCGTCACTCGCCGCGTCCCCGATGCGTGAAGCGCCTCGACGCGTCCGTCCGCGAAGCGGGAGACGGCGCGGAGGTCTCCACGAACGCGTGCGAGCGCTCGTTCCCGTTCAAGCGCGCCGTGGTCGACAAGATCGAGGAGCAACGAGAGCCCCCATGCGATGTCGACGCCGTGAGCCTCGCATTCGCGCCGGAGCCGACGATCGTTGGTGACGCACGTCGCCGCTAGCTCTTTGGCGAGAAGCAGGCAGATCCAATCGTCCATCGCGAGCGGGTGCCCCTTCGCCCGATTCGCCGCGTCAAACAGCATCTCTAAAGGGGCATCGGTCACGACAATGCCGAGTGCTTCCACTTCGTCGCGTGAAATACTCGTCACCGCGGCAACAACCGCCGCCGGAACATGCACGCTCGCGATCCGCCGATGAACTTCCGTCAGAAGCTCGCGGCCCATCACGCAGAAATCGATCAGGACGTTCGCATCGACGATCAAGATTCGTCGAACGGCCCCTTAGGCATCGATCCACTCATCTTCCCGCTCGCGGAGTTCAAGGAGCGTGATTCCGAGAATCTCTGCCGCTTTCGCGTGGGTGATCAGCGACTTGTCGAGCGCTTCGCGTACGAGCCGCGCGCGACGCTCTTCAACGAAATCGACGCTCTCCAGCCGATTGGGCTCATCGGAAGCTCGTGACGACACGAAGAAAGCCGGACTCACCTTCGGTTCTGGTTCTTCTTTCTTGGAGAGACTCCGGCCGTAGTGCTTCTTGTGCGTCGCATAGAAGCTCATCCACGCGAGCTTCTTCCTCTCCGCGGAAGCGCCTTCCGTCATGCGCGCCACGATCGTCTGCCAAGAGACGCCAAAGCGCCGCTTCACGGCAATGATGCGGTCAAAGAAAGGGAGCCCCTTCGTCGCCGCAACTTCGGCAGCAAACAGCTGCTCGGGCACCAGAAAATAGCTCGCAAAACGATCCGCTTCCGCCTCTTCCGCGCTCTCTTCGTCGGTCGCGCGGACTTGGTACGCGCCCGGATGCAGCAAGAGATGGCCGAGTTCGTGGGCCGCCGTAAAGATCCAGCGCTCCACGGAGATCCGTTCCCAGGTATTCACGACGACCGCGGGACCGCCATCTTCGGCTGCGACGGAGAGCCCAAAGAAGGCTTCGGTGGCGACCGCCGGCGGCATGAGAACTTTCACCCCATGCGCCTCCAAGAGACCTCCAATATTGCGAACGATCTCCGAGCCGCCGTCGTGATCCAAATGGGCGATCCGTCGGGCTGCGATCGCCGCTTTCTTGGCAATATCCGCCTCCCCGGCGGCACGCCCTTCGGCGACCATCGCCAGGATCGGCGCAAACGCAAACGGCAGGCGTTGCCCCAGAAGATCTTCAAGAAACGTGTAGTGGCCGAGTTCCGTCGCAACGGTGGCGAGCACGTCCGCGCGGGAGGCGAGCTTTTTGGCCGCGCGGAAACGGACGTGGGTCAGCGTCGGCGCTTCGACGAGCAGCTCCCCGAGGCCAACCCCAAGGGCCGCCGCCAGTCGCAGGAGCGAATCGACGCGTGGGACCGCCGCCCCCTTCTCGACGTTTCGATAGCCGACGCGAGAAAGTGCAGCGTTTTCTGCAAGTTCTCCCTGGCTCATCTTCCGCGCGACCCGCAATCGGCGCAGGTTCGCGGCCAGCGTCTCCATGTTCACAGATGCCTCCATCGGAAGGCAAACTTATCAGGTTGACGAATCCTGTCTATCAGTCACGAACGCCCGCGCACAGCCTATGGACCACCACGAGAGAGCGTCGGCGGCGACGGTGAACGCCTAACGCCCATCCGCCCGCGGCGAAAACCAGTCCGCGGAAACATGCGTCGCAGCGCGTCCTTCCGCGAAGCGGGAGACGCCTCGGCGCGGGCTTCGCTTGCCACGAAGAGGTCGATCCCGCCGTCGTAGGGGGCGAAGGCCTCCCCGGTCGCGACCGAAAACCAGACCGCCCGGAGCGCGTCGTTCGCGATTTCGTCGATGAGCGCCTCGAAGAGGCCGGGCCCGTGGGGCCAGGTAATTTGCGCGACGTCGACGCGCAGCGGCTCGCAAAACAGCGGATGCTCGCAGCGACCGCCCGCCACGAGCGTCACGGGAAGGCGGTCGAGGATCGAAGGCGCCTCGTAGAAGGACGGGACGACCAACCAGACGGCGCTCCCGGCAGGGAAAAGCGCGGCGGCGGCGGCCCACGCGCGGCGCCGAACCTCCGCGCGCTCCCCGTCTTCTTCCGCGTAGCGCTTGGACCCGGGGAGCGAGTGGAGGCGCAGCCACCGGTCGCCGTGGTCGGCGCGAAGGCAGTAACCGACGGGGGCCGTCGCCCCGAAGTGCTCGCGGAACCAGTGGTCAAACCGCATTGCGAACCGTATCGGCCCTGGCGGGCGCCCACGCAAATGCATACGTGCGCGCCGTTTCCTCACCGCCTACGGCGGTTCCGGGCGGACGCGCAACTGCATTCGCCCGCGCCGTTTCCTCACCGCCGACGATGCACGCGGTCGAGGCGCACGCTACGTTCCGCGTATGACGAAGCGGAACCTTGCTGACCCCAGCTACGAGCCCTCCGACGCAGACTTCGCCGAACTCCTGAAAAACGCGTTTGAGGATATCGCCACGAAGCCGTCGAACCTCGTGCGTACGCCGTCGGTTTCCGAAGCCGAATCGGTTCGCGCCGAACGACAAGCGCAAATCGCTGAATTGCAGAAACATGCGTTCGCCCACGTCGCCGCCTATCGCGCAAAAAAGGCGCAGGGGGCCGAGCCGAGCCTCGCGTCACTGCCGACTCAGTGAGATCCTTGCCGTTCCGAGGCGGCCATCTCAAACCGCATTGCGCATCCCCTCCGCCAAAATCACTGCGAAAACATCTCTCTCAGGCCAACCGCTCGAGGAGCTCGCGGACGTCGCGGTGCCAGTCGGTGTCTTCTCCGTTTTCGTCCCAGAGTTCGCGGAGTTCGGAGTTTTCAAACACGCGCAAGACCGCCCGCCGCGCACGGGCCGCACCGACCGCCTTCGCCCCCGCGCGATGTTCTTCGACCGCGAGCCAATCGGCGGCGTCCGGGTTGAGGCGCTCCTCCCCCTTCCCGAGCGCGGCCGAAACGAGCTCGCCGGCGGCAAGGGCGGCGGAGGCTTCGTCGACCTCAATGTAGGTCGCAGCGTCCGCGTCCCCGGCCGCGTCGAGTGCGGCGCCGACGAGCGACGGATCACCGTCCGTGAGATCGCCGAGCCAATCGAGGGCCGAATCGTTGGCAAATGCCGTGTGTCCCCACGCGCCCATCGCAAATCTCCAACAAAAAGGGTGAGGGCGCGGAGGGTAGCTGCTCGCCGGAAAGCACGCGGAGGATTCGACCTTTGCCCGGTCGAAGTGGGCCCGAAGCGCCTCAAACTCCTCAGCTTCTCGTGCCACCAAAGACCCACTATAGGTCCCCCGCGATGAACTACCGCGAGCCGGCGAACCCGAAAGAGTGGACGATCGAGACGAAAACGTCCGCCGCCGACCGCGTCAAGGAGCATCGGAAGGTCATCGAGGGCTACGATTCCATTTTTTGGCAAGAGACCGTCGGATTGGCCCTCGTCGGTGCTGCGCTCGCTTCCGCCGTAGACTCGCCGCGCGCCCCCGACGACGTGCCTCGCATCCTTGCCGTGACGGTCATCGTCGCCGCCCTCTACCGGTTCGCGGTGGTGCCGATCCTCGTCCGCGCAACGAGCGTTGCGCCGTTTGACCCTTCAGCTCTGCGAAGAAGGATTCGCCTTTGAGTGGGAGGGGGATGGTCGTTCACCCACTGGCACAGCGTCGAAGAGGTCGCCGAGACCGAGAACTGCATCGGCTACCGAATTGGCCTGATCTTCCGCGCGATCCCGAAGAAGGCCTTCCAGCCCGGCGAGGAGGCGATCTTCCGCGCCATCGCTGCACGGAAGATCGCCGCCGCCAAAAAGCCGAACGAATAAGGGAGGTTTGTGCGCCGGCACGTCGGCTCTTCGACGAGAGCGAGTCAACCGAGGTATGCCTAAACCCACAATGAACGACCGCGAGACGGCCACCCCGGAAGAGTGGACGATCAACACAAGCACGACCGCCGAAGAACGTGCCGAAGCCCACCGGGAACTCATGGGGTTCTACAGCGGCTTTTTCTGGGGGGAAGCTGCCGGCATCATGTTCGTCGGTGCGCTGCTCGCGACGGCGGTTCGAACGTGGAGCGACCCCGACGCGGCGCCACGCATCCTCGCCGCCTCCGCGATCGGCGCCATCCTCTACCGGTTCGCCGTTGCGCCGGTCCTCGCCCGCGCGACCCTCGCCCGCACACCGGCCCCCGCGCCGTCGGTCACACTCCGGGTCAGCGACGAAGGGCTCGGCATCGCCAATAGCCAGGGGAACGATTTCTATGGCTGGGACTGGGTAAGCGACATCGAAGAGAAGGGCACCGGGGCAAAAGCCAACGTTTCCATCGTCTTGCGGACCTACCATGAGATCGCGGGGCCGGCGACGAGGTTCCCCAAAGAGGCGCTCGACGCCATCCGGGCACGGATCAAACCGGCCGGCAGCGGGACGACGCGCACCTCGAACACGTGCGTCGATCGCGGTCTCACGCCGATCGCCGGCGGGCTCGTCCGCTTCCGCGAGTCGGGCGACACCGTCCTCAACCCGACGACGCGACCGCCGGTCCTTTCCGCCGCCGAAATCCTCGCCATCCGCGTCCCTTTTGCGCTTCCGCCCTTCCTCCTCGCCGCCCAATCCGAGCAAGCCCGCCACTGGCCCCACAGCGCCTATACGGTCGGCGCCCTCGCCCTCTCCATCGCGTTTGGTCGTATCCTGTTCACCTTCGTCCCCACGCAACAGAAATTCGCGCTCGCCCGCTTCAATCTGCTCTTCCAAGACAAGGCTCTCCGGCGATTGACCGTCCAGCTTTGCGAGGAGGGTCTCGCCTATGAGTGGGACGGGGGATCGTCGCTGACCGAGTGGCACAACGTCGAGGCGGTCCCCGACACGGAGAAATGCATCGGCTACCGTATCGGCCTCATCTTCCAGGCGATCCCGAAGAAGGCCTTCCAGCCGAGCGAACTCGAAGCCTTCCAGGAGATCGCTGCGCGGAAGATCGCCGCCGCGAAAAAGCCAAGCGAATAAAAGAGATTAGCGCTGGGGCACTCCGTGGAGGTGGCCCGTCTTCACCCAAATGGTCGCCCCCGTGCGCGTGAACGGGCGATGGCGGCTCCCGCTCGGGTTGCGGAGCCAGGAGCCTTTTGGGTAGCTCCCGTGTTCGTCTTCAAACACGCCATCCAGCACAAAGATCTCTTCGCCGCCGGGGTGCATGTGTGGCTGAAGGATGGTGCCAGGGGCCCGTCCGTTCGCGACAGCCAGCAAATTCCCTAGCGGAGGCGGCGCGAGAGACGGCGGGCCCACTTCGACAGGGGCCCACCGTACAAGGGCAACCGCCTCGGTAAGATGGGAATGAAGCGGAAGGACCGCGACGCCGGGGACCAAACCGGGACGCCAAGCGGCATGCGCGGTATCAATCACAACACGGGCGCCGTCTTCCGGGTGGAACTGACGGAGCTTCACGAGGAGCGTGCACCCGTCGTCACTGGAGGGAGCATGGTGAGAACCGGGCGGATTGCGGACGTAGGTCCCCGCCGGATAGACGCCATGTTCATCGGCAAAGGTGCCGTCGAGCACCAGGAACTCTTCGCCCTTTTCGTGGGCATGCGCCGAGAACCGCGAGCCTTTTTCATAACGCACGAGCGACGTCGCCCGCGCGACCTCGTGGCTCCCCCCCTCGTCGACGATGCAGCGATCGAGCAGTTGGCGCTCCACCCCCGCCATCGGCGACGGCGTCCATGCCTGTTCCCCGGGAAGGACGACCGCACGCTCCGAAAAATCAGCTCGAATTTCCATCGTATTATCCGTGTTTTGCCTTGTGCCTTGCCATCACGCCGCCGTCCAACGCATTAGCGCGCAGGGTTCAGGACCTCCTCGGTCAGCCGATCGAGGTTCTCCTCGTTCGCCGGGACGACGATCGCGGCGACGTGGGCCGCCACCGCGGCGTCTTCAAACGCCTGCCCCCAGCCGACGGTCGTGCGAGTTCCGTCTTCGGAGGCGGTCAGCGTGATCGTCAAGACAAACACGGGAGCGTTCACGTGCTCAATCACGATCCGTCCGGGCAGAAGTTCGCGCCGTCCCCCGCTTCGCGGACGGACGCGTGGCGCCGCAACGCTGCGAAACCGGCACTCGTTCGCGTAGCGCGCCCCGTCGGGGGCGACCATCGTGAAGAGCCAGCGCCCCCCGTCGGCGATAACGCACTCGGTCACCTCGTTGCGGAAGCCCTTCGGCCCCCACCACGTGGCGAGGCGCTCTGGCGTAGAAATCGCAGCAAATACAGCATCTACGGAGGCTTGAATCTCGCGTGAGGTGGCGAACGGTTCCATGCCCCGCCTCTTAGAACGGCACCGCCCATCGAGGAAACCGCGACCGCACCGCTGGGAACCGTCTATAGCTCCTGGTGATGGGGCCAGGTGAGGTCGTGTGCGTAACGTGGGGGCCCGCGAGCGGGTTTGGCGGGCCGTCGATCGCGCCGACCGCCGACGCCGTCGTGGCTGCAAAGGCGGACGCGGTGCTCGTCCCGATCCGGAGCCTCGACGACCTCGCAGCGGCGCGCGTGCTGATCGCGGGGGTCGATGCCGCCCTCGGTGTCGGCGCCGTGTCCTTCTTCGCCGCCCTCTCGGAAGCGGTCTGTGCGGTCCTCCCGGAGGACTTCCCGCCCCCGTTTGAAGGCTTCGCGCGCATCGAAGACCCTCAATTTCGCAGCCATATCCGCGCCTGGGTCCACGGTCTCAAGAAGGCCGGCGCACGCACCGCGCAGGCGGAGGCCCGCTACGCGGCGCTCTTCGCCCACATCAACGACGCCGCCGTCCTCGCCGACGCCGATACCGGCACCATCCTCGACGTGAACCACCGCGCCCTCGAACTCTGGGGGAAGAGCCGCGACGAGCTCGTCGGTCACTCCCAGGCCTCTCTCCATCCGAGCAGCGAGACCGGCCGTCAGATCTTCGCCGAGCACCGCAAAATCCTTGAAAAGCATGGCTTTGCGCCGGCGACCGAGTTCCCGATCCTCCACAAGGACGGCCGGATCATCGACGTCGAGATCAGCGCCTCCCGCTTCACGATCGGCCCCCACGCGCGCCTCCTCGGGCTCTTCCGCGACTGCACGGAGCGCAAAGCAAACGCCGCCGCGCTCCGCGCCCACGAGGTCCAGCGGGAGCGCTCCGAGCGCCTCGAAGGGCTCGCGACGCTGGCGGCAGGAGTCGGCCACGAGGTCAACAACCCCCTCGCCTATCTCATCGGAAATCTTGAATTTCTTTCTGTTGAATTTGCACGCAACAAGCTCCCGGAAGACCTCAGCGATGCCCTAAGGGACGCGGTCGCCGGGGCCTATCGCCTCCGTACCGTCGTCCGCGGTCTTGAAGCGCTCGACCCCGGACCGGTGCGCCCACGAGCCCCCTCGCCGCAAGCTGCAAATTCGCTCGCAATCGCCTCCTCCCGCGAGGCGGCGCGTGCCGCGAGCGCGCGGGTGAGCGAAGCTGTCGACAACGCCCTGGAGAGCCTCCGCTTCCGCCACGCCGGGCTTTGCACGATCACGGTCACGCCGGTCTCCGAGGTGCTCGCGGTCCAGCTGACGCCGACCCGCCTCACGCAAGTCCTTGTGAACCTTCTGGCAAACGCCCTTGACGTCTTCGTCACCGCCCGGCGCGACGCCGGATCAGACGGGGCCCGTCCGTTCGCGACCGCCAACGAAATTGCTGGCAATGGCGTCGCGAGAGACGGCGGGCCCACAAAGACAGGGGAGGGGGCCTCCGAGAACCGCATCGAAATCAACGTTACCGCCGACGACGCCTACGCGACCATCGCCATCACCGACAACGGCATCGGGATGACGCCCGAGGCCCTTCGCAACGCCTTTGATCCTGCATTTACAACAAAATTCCCCATTTCGGGAACCGGTTCCAAGGGGCGCAGCGGCCTCGGGCTCGGGGTGAGCAAGAAGTTCGTTACGACGGCCGGCGGCACCTTGACCCTCACCAGCACCCCGCGCAGCGACGGCAGCACCCCCTCGGGGACGACCGCGACCGTTCGCCTGCGCCGCGCGGAAGATTTCTCGTAGGTTTCGTCGCGCGTTCACTGGGTTCGAGCGTTCCTCGGACCGGCGCCGGTGTCTGGCGAGGCGGTGCCCCTTGGTCGGCAGTTTTTTGCGCCTATCCAAACACTTGCATCAAGTGAGGCCCTCGCAAGGAAACCGCAATGCCTCAGGTAGCTAGAGGTGTGATAGCTCTCGCCTCCTTATGAGGCGCGCCTTTTTCCCCCTTTTTGCTGCGAAACCCCCGCCGCTTGCGTCGGCCGCGGTCGCCGGTCGCACGATCGCGGCGGCGGTCCCTGGTCGTCCGGCGAGCCCGTGGGCACCGGTCCCGGAGCCGGGCGTTGCAGCCTCGTGGGTCGCGTCGCTGGTCGACCTCGTGCCGCTCCCCGATGAAGCGGAGGCGCTCCTCCCCTGGCTCCGCGCGCTTTGCACCCAGCGCGGCCGCCTCGACATCACCCTCGGAAGCCGGCTCGTGCGTGCCTACCGCCTCGTCGGTCACTTCGATCGCGCCCGCGAAATTGCGTCGCTGTTTCCGCCGGCCGTCTCCGGCTTTCAGACCGTCGATGCGCTCCGCCTCGTGACCGAGCGCGCCATGCTCGCCCTTATCGAAGGGCGCGATTCTCTTGGAGAAGCGGAAGCACGGAACGCGCTTCGCCTGGTGCCCCACCTGCCAAAGGGGATCGGCGTGCGGGAGACCCTCGACGCCCACGTCGCGAACGCAGAAGTCGAAATCCGCACCCGCCAGCCGGAGCGTGCCCGCGAGCTCCTGCGCCACGCCGAGCACCTGTGGGAACGCGTCGAAGGGGGCGCCGCCCGCACGGCGACCGCCTACGCGCTCGCGACGACCGCCGTGCGCCTGGAAGAGCCGGAGACGGCCCTCCGCCATTTCTATACGGTCCTCGACGGCGCAGCCCCGCTCGGCGCCGCCGCCATGCAGGCCCACGGCAACCTCGCCCTCGTCCTCGGGGCGACCGGTCGTCACGAAGAGGCCCGCGGCCACGCGACGCAAGCGATCTTGCTCGCACGCACCAACGCGCCGGGCCTCGCCGTCGCCGATGCGCTCGATATTCTTGCATTTATTGAGCTCCTTGCCGAGGAACCGGCCGCCGCGGTCGCCGCCGTCGACGAGGCCTGGGCGCTCCTTTCGAACCAGCCCGACGGTGCCGCAAAAGCGACCGCCGCCCGGCGCCGCGCCTGGGCGCTCGCGATGGTCGATCGCCCGGAACTCGCTGTGGAATGGCTCGAAACGGCGCGGATGGCCGGCCCCTCGCCGGACGACGCCGAAGAGACGACGCTCGTCACCGCCCGCGTCCTCGAAGCGCAAGATCGCCATGCCGAGGTGATCGCCTGGGGGGCTCCGCGCCTCGAAACGATGCGGGCCGCCTTCTGGCGGGGCTGCCTCGCCGTCGTCGTCGCGCGCGCCCACCTTGCCCTCGGCCAGACGAACGAAGCCCGCACCCTCGCCGAGCGCGCAGCCCTCCTCGGCGCCCAGCACGGCTGGATTTACCCCCAGCGGGCCCGCAGCCGTGCCCTCTGGGAGACGATCGTGACCTCCGGCGACAGCCGCGCCGTCCGCCACGCGGAGAAGATGCTCGCCTACGCGGAAGTCCGCCAGCAGAGCCTCCCCGGCGCCACCGATCTGACCCAATCAAACGAAAATCGTGTGGCGCGCGGCCATCTTGGCGGCCACCGCGGCACGATGCCGAGCTTCCATTCGATGGTCGATCCGATGGAGCTCGATCCGTCCCGCCTCGACGCTGGCGCCGGCGAAGGGTCGGACGAAATGCTCGTCTACGTGACGACGCCCCAGGGGGTCGCCCGCGTCCCTCGCCCCCAGCTCGAAGCGGCCCTCGAAGGGGCATCCCTCGTCGTCGACACCCTCGCCCACGTCCTCCGCGTCGAAGGCAAAGAGAGCTCCCTTGAGCGTCGCCGCGCCCTCGAACCGCTCCTCGTCCAGCTCCTCCGCCGCGCCCGCACCGGCCTCACCGCCGAGGAGATCCTCAAGGCGGCCGGCGGCCCCGGCCCCGAGAGCGCCGACGCCGAGCACCGCGTCCGTGTCCTCATCAGCCGGATCCGCGATCTCCTTGGAGATCCGCGCACCATCGAGCGCACCCGCGACGCCGGCGAGCACGGCAAGACCCGCTACCGCCTCGCCGAGAACCTCCGCTTTGCGCTCGTCGAGCCGCTCGTTCTCAAAGCCAAATAGGCCTTTTCTATGACGATTCTCTGGTACTTGCTGGCGCTCGCCGTCGGCCTCGCTATCGCGGTTCAGGCGCCCCTCAATGGGCAAGCGGCAAATGCGGTCGGCGTCGGCCCGCTGCTCATCATTAGTAATATCGTGGTGCTCCTCGGGAGCATCCCCGTCTATTACCTCTGGCCCGAAACGGCCCGTTGGGGCGCCGTAAGCGGCGTCCCGCTCCTCCATTGGGGCGGCTCGCTGTGCGGCCTCACGATCGTGGTCGGCGGGATGCTCGTCTTCCCGCGCCTCGGTCCGACGACGGCGCTAGGTCTTATTTTGCTTGGGCAATTTTCGCTCGCTCTCGTCTTGGAGCGCCAGGGGTGGCTCGGCATTCCGAAGGCTCCGCTGGAGCCGACGAAGCTCCTCGGCGTCGCCCTGATGCTCTGCGGCTTCGCCGTGACCCAGTCGAAGAATCTCGCAAAGAGCTTCTCCGCGATGACGACCAAGACCGAAGCGGAACAGGCACAAACGGCCGACGCAAAAATTCCGATGCCGCCGCCGTCGACGCCCGCCTCTATTCACTGACGACTACACGCGACGAAGGACGTCCGCGATCTCCGCGAGGAGCGCGGGCGGAAACGGCGCGCGGCCGTCGATGGGGAGGGTGCACGCCCCGGCCGCATTCACAAACGCGAGCGCCTCGGCGCCGTCGCGCCGCAGCGGGCCACGACGGACACGCCCGGAAAATGCTTCAAGAACAGCTGCTTCGGCGACAGAAGCGACCCGCGGCGTCTCGTCGGGCGGCACGACGAGCCTCTCCCCGTCCCAACCGACGATCGCCGCACAGTCGGCTTCGCAGAGGTTTTCCGTCCCATCGAAGAACAGAGTGAGGACGGGACCGCGCCGGAAGTCGTCGTAGACGCAGGGGGGCGCCGGCTTCGCGATCGTGCCGGTCGTGCCTGGCAGCGGCGTCGGTGCAAACTGCACGCGTTCCACGGTGGCGAGGCGGCTCCCGGCAAGTGTCCGAACCTTCACCGTATTTTCTGCGTACTGGAGCGCGTGGATCCCCTCGGGGAGCGCGTCGACGGCTTCGTCAAAGGCGCGCGCCAGCTCGTCGGAACCGGAAAAGCGTGCACGATGCAGCGATCGAAGCGGCACCCCGTCGGCGGTCTTCCGGAGGACTGTGTATCGGGAAGGCGACGCGCCGAGGACCCCGAGTTTGACCTGCCATTCGCGGAATTCGGCGGCTGCGTCGGAGCCCCAGACGATCCCGCTCCCGACGCCAAAGGTGAACGGCTCCGCCGGCGAAGCGCGCTCGCCCGTGCGGATCAGGAGACCGAAATTATGAACGGTTTCCGAAAGATTCGAGAGACCGAGCGCCCCACAATAGGCGCCCCGCGGTTCCGCTTCGAGGGTCTTCAGGAGCGCGTAGGCGGCCTCTTTCGGCGCGCCGACGACCGATCCCCCGGGATGAAGGCTCGCGAGGATCTCGGGAAGGCCAACGCCGTCGCAGAGCGTCCCGGTGATTTCGGCGACCATCTGGAGCGCGTACCGGAGGCGCACAAGCTTCCGCGGGGCGACGACGGCGACCGATTTCGGCACGCACAACGGCGTGAGATCGTTCCGCAAAAGATCGGTGATCATCGCGAGCTCGGCCCGCTCCTTCGGGCTCGCGAGGAGCGCCGCCTCGCCATCGAGCGGCGCAGTCCCCTTCATCGGCTCGGTGGTGATCACGCCGCCTTCCACGCGAAAAAAGCACTCCGGTGACGCACTGATGAGCTCGGAACCGTTGGGGAATTTCACCCAGGCCGACCACGGAAAGGGCGTGATGCCGCCCGCTTCGTCCCGGTGGAGCGCCGCGAAGAGCGCCGCACCATCGACCCCGGGCGCGCCGACGGTCACCCGCGCCGTCAGGCACGCCTGGTAGACGTCCCCCGCCGCGATCGCCGCACGGATCGCCGCCACCGCCGCCGCCTGCCAGGTCCCGTCGATGGCCGTCCGCGGCAGCCCAGCCCCGTCGACCAGCGCGAGCGCCGGTGAGGAAACAGGGGCGAGCTGAACCGCCCCGCGAAAGAGCGCCGAACGGACGGCCCCCTCGTAGGGGAGAAAGCTCAAGAGAGCGTTCCCCCCGGCGGCGACGAAATCTCCACCAAACCAGGTCGAAGCATCGATCGGCCTGCCGGGGGCGAGGTCGAGATGCCGCGCGTAGGCGGGCCCGAGGAGCACGGATCCCTTCATAGAACCGCCCGAAAAAAAGCGTCAAAATAGGCGGGCCCGTCGACGGTTCCGTAGGAATCGGGGTGAAACTGGAGCCCCGCCATCGGCAGCGCTTCGTGTTCGATTGCCTGAATGAGTCCGTCGGAAGAGCGCGCAATCACCCGGAGCGGAGTGACGACGTCGGTGAGCGCGAGCGAGTGGTAGCGCATGACCGTCTGCACACCGACAAAACGCTTAAAAAATCGGCCTTCTTCAAAGCAAACCGCGTCTACCTCACCGTGGGTCGGCCGCGCACGCACGAGGGTCGCTCCGAAGGCGAGACCGAGCGCCTGGTGCCCCAAGCAAATGCCCAGCGTCGGCTTCTTGAGACGCGCAAGTTCGCTCATCAATGCGACCAACCCGGCACGCACCGGATCGGTCGGCCCGGGACCGACGACGACCATCGCCGCCTCTTCAAGAAACGGCGCCGCCGCCGCTGCCCCGACGACCACGCGCACCGCCTCCCGGGGGACCGGCAAGGCATCGACGACGTTCCACGAGAACGAGTCGTGATTTTCAACGAAGAGAACCGGCCCCACGCCTACCGACTCAATCGCCGACCGCCGGTGCCGATGCCGGACTCGCGCCAACCTTCGCAATCAGCGCCAGGCAGCCGAGCCAGACGAGCGCGCAGGGGACGAGGACGACGAGACGCGCCGTCGGGAAGGCGGCGACCGCCGGCGCGAAGATGCCGACGACGTCCCGAAGCATGTATCCCACATGGAAGAGCACGGCGGTGAGGAGGGCGTCGGTCCGGAGGCGGAGGAACGTCGTCGAGGCGCCGAGGAGGAGCGCCGACGGGATCGTGCGCGGCTCGCCACGGGTAAGTGCAAAGATTCCAAGGGCAATAAAGGCGGCGCCGGGGACCGGCGGGGCGCTATCCGCGCTGGGGCGCGCCGGGCCGTCGTCGTCATCGCCGCCCCCGAGGGTGAGCGCCGGGCGGTCGCGAAGGGCGCCAAGCAGGGCCCCGCGGAAGAGAACCTCCTCGGCAAAAGGAAGCAAAATCAAGAACGCTGCCGCCGCGAGCCCCTTGCTGCCGAGGGTCGCGCCTAGGTCGAGGGGGTCGCCATCGCCGGCGCGGGGGAACCGCTTGACGACAAGATCGGCGACCGCGTCCGAGAGGGGCGCCAGCGCGAAGCCTCCGACGAGCGCCAACGGAATCGCAGCCGCTTTCGGCAATCGCAGCGCAAGCGCGTCACGCCCCCCGTGGACGCGGTCGATGAGCGTCGCCACGAGCACAGAGGCGGCGAAAATCGCGAGGCCGGCGCTCGGGATGTCGCGTGCGCCCCCCGGCCCAAATCCGGAAACAAGGGCAAGGAACATCCCCGCAAGAACCAGCGAGAAAAACGCGTAGAAGAGCGCGAGGAAAGGCCCCAGGGGGACGCGGAAGCGGGCCGGCTCACTCATCGGCCGCGGAGATAGGCGGGAACGCCCCGTTTGACCACCGTGTCGCGCGCGAGCTTCTCGTCGAGGAGCGGGTAATCGAGCGTGTAGTGGAGGCCGCGGCTCTCGTGGCGCGCCGACGCGCACTCGACGATCAATTGGGCAATCGTCGCGATATTTCGGAGTTCGAGCAGATCCCGCGTGACGACGTAGTTCCAGTAGTACTCCTGGATTTCCTCCTGGAGGAGCGCGATGCGCCGCGCCGCGCGCCGGAGACGCTTCGTCGAGCGGACGATGCCGACGTAGTTCCACATCAATCGGCGAAGTTCGTCCCAGTTTTGGGAGATGACGACCGCCTCGTCGCTCGTGATCGCCTTGCCGACGTCCCACTCGGGGACCTCGGGGAACGGCTCCGTCGTCTTCGCGAGGCCGCTCGCGGCGAGGGCGAGCGCGGCGCGATGGCCGAAGACGAGCCCCTCAAGAAGGCTGTTTGAAGCGAGGCGGTTTGCGCCATGAAGCCCGGTGTGAGCCGCCTCCCCGAGTGCCCAGAGACCGGGGATAGTCGTGCGCCCCTCCAAGTCGGTGGCGACGCCGCCACACATGAAGTGGGCGGCAGGAACGACCGGGATCCACTGCTTCGCGATGTTAAAGCCGAACTTTTCACATTGCCCAAAGACGCCGGGGAAGTGCTCGCGAAGAAACGGTTCATCCCGGTGGCTGATATCGAGCCACACATGGTCCGACCCGCTCTTTTTCATTTCGTAGTCGATGGCCCGCGCCACGATGTCGCGCGGCGCAAGGTCGCCGCGAGGGTCGTGGTCTTTCATGAACGGCGTGCCGTCGAAGCGGAGGAGGCGCGCCCCTTCCCCGCGGAGCGCTTCGGTGAGCAAGAAGGTGCGTGCCTCCGGGTGATAAAGGCAGGTCGGATGGAATTGATAAAATTCCATATTCGCGATTTCAGCGCCGGCCCGGTAGGCCATCGCGACGCCGTCGCCGGTCGCGACATCCGGATTGGTCGTGTAGAGATAGACCTTCCCTGCCCCACCGCTCGCGAGAATGGTGGCCCGGGCGACGATGGTCTCCACGACACCGGTCGTCGCATTGAAAATATAGGCGCCGGCACAGAGTTCCGGCCCGCCAAACTTCGCGAGCGTCACGAGGTCGACCGCCATGTGCTCTTCAAGGAGCAGCACGTTCGGCCGTGCGCGGACCGCCTCAAGGAGCGCGCGCTCGACCTCGCGGCCGGTCATGTCGGCGGCGTGAACAATGCGTCGAGCGCTGTGGCCCCCTTCGAGGTGAAGGTCGAGCTTTCCAAGCGCCGAATCCTCCGGTTTCGCCGTCTTTGCCGTGTCGAATTTCGCGCCGAGCTCGAGGAGCATGCGGATCCGCTCGGGCCCCTCCTCGACGCAAATCTTCACCGTTTCCCGATGGTTGAGCGCCACGCCAGCGATGAGGGTGTCCTCGACGTGGGCCTCAAAGGTATCGGTGGCATCGAGAACGGCGGCGATGCCCCCCTGGGCCCATTTCGTGTTTGATTCTTCGGCGTCGCGCTTCGAAACGACGATGACGGAGCCGTGCTCGGAGGCCTCCAACGCGAAGGAGAGCCCAGCGACGCCGCTGCCGATGACGAGAAAATCGGTCGTTCTCTGCATGTTGGCCGCCTACCTAAGGGCATTTCCCCCCGCAGACCAGCATGGAAGTCGGCGAAACCGCGCGCGCACGTGGGCGACGAGATCCCGCGTGAACTTGCTCGCCCTTCGCGTTAACACGAGGCGGTGCGTGCCCCCACCCAGCGCCTCCGCGCGCCGTCCCGTCCGCGCCTCTCTCCGCTGTTGCCGCGCTTGGCGTCGGTGGCCGCCATCGTCGCGGTCGGCGTCCTGGCGCTCCAGCCTCGCGAAGCGGCCGCCTTCTGTCGGACGACGACCGAGAGCACGCTTGGCGGCGGCTGCGCGTCGACGGGGCTCCCCCTCTATTGGAAGTACCGCTGCGTCGGCTTTCGATTGACGGAGGCCGGGACGGCAGAAGTCCCCTTTGACCGCGTCCAAGAGACCGCGTTACGCGCCTTTGAAAACTGGAGCAAACCCTCCTGCGGCTCAGGAACTCCGAGCGTCGATGTGAGCTATTTGGGGACGACAAAAACCGACAAAGTCGAGTTTGACGTGAGGGGAACCAACGAAAACATCATCGTTTTTCGCGACGATGTGTGGCCCTACGAAGATACGCTGGCGATCGCCCTCACCACGCTCACCTACGACAAAAGGCAGGGGGAAATCCTCGACGCCGACATCGAGGTCAACAGCCACGCGGTCGCGATCGTCGCCAAGGATCCTGGAACTCCGATCAAGGGCAACGAGTACGATCTCTCGACGATCCTCACCCACGAAGCTGGGCACTTCCTCGGGCTCGCCCACTCGGAGGTGCGCGACGCGACGATGTACTACAAGTACAATCCGGGCACCGTCGACCAGGCAACTCTCAAAGACGATGATGCTGCCGGGATCTGCGCGATCTATCGAAGCAGCGGTGCGCGAACGACCGCCCGCGGCGACGTCGTTCCCGTCGCCGTCTGTGCCCCGACCGCCAGCGAAGAGGCCCCCGCGTCGATGGCCGGAGGCGCCTTCGCCTGTGCGGCGCCCGGCCCGGTGGCTGGCGGGTCCTGGGGCGCAGGCGGCCTTCTCGTGGTCGCCGGCGCGCTCCTCCGAGGGCGACGTCGCGATCGCGCGCACCAGGTCCGCTAAGTCCCTTGACAGCGTTGGCGGCGTTCCTTATCCACGTCGCCTACCAAACTGAATCGCCATTCAGTCCGACCGTAGCGGCCGGGGGGTGGCGTGGCCGACCGGCGAAGGCGCCTGACGTGGGACCCACAGAAGGTTTGCCGAGCAAATTGGACCTATGCACCGCGCGTGCATCGAAAAGGGGAATGTGACGTGAAGATTCTCGTACCTCTCAAGCGAGTCGCCGACCCGGACAACGCCAACAAGATCAAGGTCAATGGCGGCAAGATCGACACGACCGGTCTCGAATGGAAGCTCAATCCCTTCGATGAATACGCCGTCGAGACCGCCCTCCGCTTGACGGAAAATGGCGCAAATACGAAGGCTCGCCTCGGCGAAGTCGTCGTGGTGACGCTCGGCCCGAAGGAGACGGAGACGACGCTCCGCAGCGCCCTCGCCACCGGTGCCGATCGCGCCATCCGCATTGATGCCGGCGACGACGCGATTGACGGCGACACCGTCGCCCACGCGCTCGCCGCATTGATCAAGAAGGAAAACTTCGATCTGATCCTCCTCGGCAAGCAGGCCGTCGACGGCGACTCGAACCAGGTCCCCCAGCTCCTCGCCGAGTACCTCGGCTGGCCCCAGGCGACCTTCGCCGCCACGATCAAGAGCGAAGCCGACAAGGCGCTCGTGGTCGGCCGCGAAGTCGACGGCGGCACGCTCAACGTTCGCGTTCAGCTCCCGGCGGTCGTCTCCGTCGACCTCCGCATCGTCGCGCCGAAGAGCGTCACGTCGGTCCACACGGCGCCGACCCATAACTACGCGGATGGTGTGCGTTTTGCCGCCCTCATGCAGATCATGGCGGCGAAGAAGAAGCCGCTCGTTGAGGTGAAGCTCGCCGACCTCGGCGTCACCGCCGCGCCGAAGATCGAATACGTCGGCTTCGAGCTGCCGCCCGCCCGCAAGGCCGGCGTCAAGGTCGCAAACGTCGCCGACCTCGTCGGCAAGCTCCGCAACGAAGCGAAGGCGCTCTGAGAGCCTAAGGAGATTACGAAAATGGCTACGAAAATTCTCGTTGTCGCGGAGCTCCTCGAAGGCAAGATCCGCAAGGCTTCCCTCTCCGCCGTGACGTTCGCAAGGAACGCCGGCCTCCCCTTCTCGGTCCTCGTGATCGGCGCTGGCGCCGCAGGCGCCGCCGGGGAAATTACGGCGTTCGGCGCGGAGAAAGTCCTCGTCGCAGACGACGCGACCTTCAACGGCTGGACCGCCGAACGCTTCGCCCCGACGGTCGCCGCGGCGGTCAAGAACGGCGGCTTTGACGTCCTCGCCTTCACCGCGAGCTCCTTCGGCAAAGACATCGCCCCGCGCGTCGCCGCCAAGCTCGGCGCCGGCTATGCCCCGGATATCTCGAGCGTTTCCAACGAAGGTGGCACGCTCATCTACCGCCGCCCCGTCTACGCCGGCAACGCCTACGCGAAGGCGAAGCTCCTCACGGCCGTCCAGGTTGTGTCGGTCCGCCAGTCCGAGTTCACCGCGGCGGAAGCCTCCGGCGGTGCGAGCCCCGTCGAAGCGATCGCCATCGAAGCGGCCGACGCCGCCGCGTCAAAGGTCGAATTCCTCGGTCTCGAAGCGGCCAAGAGCGAGCGCCCCGACCTCGGAGACGCGCGCGTGATCGTCGCCGGCGGCCGCGCGCTCAAAGAGAAGTTCAAGGACATTCTCGAGCCGCTCGCCGACAAACTCGGCGCCGCCATCGGTGCCAGCCGCGCCGCCTGCGACGCCGGCTACGCCGCCCCCGAGCTCCAGGTCGGTCAGACCGGTCGCATCGTCGCGCCGCGCCTTTACCTGGCGATCGGCATCTCCGGAGCCATCCAGCACCTCGCCGGAATGAAGGGCTCGAAGACGATCGTCGCGATCAACAAGGACACCGAAGCGCCGATCTTCCAGGTCGCCGACTACGGTCTCGTGCAGGATCTCTTCGCCGCCGTCCCCGAGCTCGTCACCGAACTGAACAAGGGCTGATCGCCTCCACGATCCCCGACTCGGAAAAGTGCCTCTGCGAGCGATCGCAGGGGCACTTCGCCGTTTGTTCCCCGACCGAAATGAATCCCGCTAAGAATGGCGTGTGCGCCCGTCCCGCCCCTTCCGCTTGTACCGTAGCCTTCCCATTCTTCTCGTCGCGTGCGCCCCCCAGGCGGTCGCCGTCGCACCGATTTGCCCAAGCCCGCCGGCCGTCGCCGTCGTCGACCATCCGGCACCACCGCCGCGACGGAGCCCCTGCGAGCGAATCGCGAGCCTTCAAGAGGTTCCGTTCGCCGACGGCAGCGCTGCACCGACAACCGTCGCCCCCTACGGCTCCATCTTCCGCGTTTGTTACACCGTCAAGGGAGGCGCTGTCGGCGTCATCCAGCGGGGCCGCGACCTGGTCGAAGTTGTGTTTGAACCAACGCGAACCGAAGACGAACGGGTGGCAAAGTCACTTCCGCTGAATGCGAAGCGCATCACGAAGTTTGAAGTCTTCGTTACGGAGGATGGCCCCATTGTTCAGCTCGGAGGCTGGCGCGATCTTCACACGGTCGTGCTTGGCCCGCGCCCGGCGCCGCGCGCCGCGGCCCTCGTGGCAGCGATCCTCGACGCCCCTGAAAAAGCTGTATTGTCGGATATTTCCTGGAAGAACTCGGAGACTGGCGGCGGCCCGCTCGCTCTGAAAGTCGATCTTCCGCCCCTTGAGGTGAGCCTCGACGATTCCACCGATCGGACGTCGAATATCTCCCTCACGCTCCATCTCCCTTCGCTCTTTGCCGCGCCAACACAAACCACCTTCGAAGAGGCCATTCATCGCGTCTGTGAGGGGGAAACCCTCGGCGGAGCGACCGGAGTCAATCTCGTCGATGCCGCGTCGTGCGCGCGTCTTCGCGACGAACCGGTCGCAAAGATCCTCAAAGCGGTCGAAGCGCGATGCCGGACGCTCACAGCGACCCACGCCGCCGTGATCGCAAACCTCGATCGCCATTCGCCGCTGCCGCCGCCCCCGCAGCCCACCGAGGAGGACGAGGGCGGCCTCACTCCCTACGAATTGCTCAAGATCCAGCGGGAATCGTCGATTGAAAGTGACGATCAACGGCCTCCCCACGCTTGCTTCGCGGAAGCCGATCGCGGCTGGGATACGAAGATCCCCTTGCGAATTCCGGTCGTTCACGTCGATCCGGCCTGGAGCGAGCTCCTCGAACAGTTTCATCCGCCACGCTTGTGAGCGGGGACAAGCGCTCCAATTTCTGGTGAAATGCGCCCCCTGTGATCCCCCCCCTCCGGCCCCTCGACTCTCTCGCCCGCTTCGCTCCACTCCTCCCGCTTGCCTTCGGCTTCGGCTGCATGCCGGCGACGACGAGTGCACCGACAAGCGGCCCCGCCGCGTTGGTCACCGCCCCGCCATCCGCCTGCGACCGCATCGATCGTCGCCAGCGGGACGCCCTCGCGACGATGGGCTCCGTGCGCGACGTCCCGGCCGTCTTTCGGCGCTGCCAGTTCCTGAAGAACGGCGCCGTCGGCCTCGTGCCGATTGAGCTCGACGGCACGACGATCAGCCATCAGCGCCAGTTTACCTATCGGCTCGTCGTCGAAGCAAATACCGAATTTCCTTCTACTTCCAGCCTCCGCAAGGCGCCCGGCGCCACAGCGACGACCTACCTCGGCGCGCCGAAGACGACGGAAGCGCCGGAAGATCTCGTCGTTCGCGATGGCCGTAGCGGCGCCCTTGAAGCGGCGTTTATTGCGGTGCGTAGCCCGAACGGACTTTCTCCATTGACGCTCCCCGGCGGTTCGGCGACCGGCGAGGGGGCAGATCTCTTTACTCCGCTGTTTGATCGGAGCGAGGCGGCGAAGCGGCTTGTCGTCCCCTGGCAGGAGATTCGCTGGCAGTCCCCTACCCACCTGCTCACCTACCGCCTCCCGGACCTTGAGACGGTGGCCCCGATCCCCTACGGCGGCGCGAGCACCGACCGCCTCGTCGGCGTGAGCGGAACGCTCTGTATTGACGATGATTTCTCCCCCTGCCGCCCCGTCGACTTCCGCTACGGGCTGGCAGAGAGCTGCCGCGGCATCGCGCCGCTTGCGAGCGTCGACGGCGCCGGTCTCTGGGCGGCCGCCGAGTGCGCACGCCTCGGAGGGGCCACCACCGAAGAGATCCTCAAAGGCGTAGCGAGCCGTTGCGAGCAGCTCGCAAAAGAGGAAGAACCGCTGTTCCTCGAGGCGCTCCGTGCCGCGAGCGCCGCCCACGATGGCGTGGACCTACCGACGAATCCCCGGGATGCGGGCGAAAAAAACAAACCTTCCAAACCGGCCGCCGGGAAGCCGACCGCCGCAGCGAGCGGACGGGCAGAGCCGGCCCACGCGCCACGACGCCCGGCAAAGCGCACCCCCGGCGCCTGTTTTGCCATCCACGATCGCCTCTGGAACTACGGCTACACCGCCCAACTCCCCAGGCCGCGGCCGGCGGTGAGCCTCGATCGCGCCTGGGGGGACGCCCTCGAGCACCTCGCCCCGCTCCTCGCCGCCCCCTGAGCACGCAAAAAAACCGAGGAGCCGACGGCCGGGACGCGATAGACCAGCGCCGTGAGCTACCTCGTCCTCGCGCGCAAGTATCGCCCCCAGTCCTTTGAGGATCTCGTCGGCCAGTCCCACGTCGCCAAGACGCTGGCCAACGCAATCGCGCAAAACCGGGTCGCCCACGCGTTCCTCTTCACCGGCGTCCGCGGCGTCGGCAAGACGACGAGCGCCCGCCTCCTTGCCAAGTGCCTGAATTGCCTAGGCGCGGACGGCAAGGCGACCGGCCCGACGGCGACCCCGTGCCAGGTCTGTGCAGCCTGCACGGAAATCGCGAAGGGGACCGACATCGACGTCCAGGAGATCGACGGCGCCAGCTACAACGGCGTCGACGAAGTCCGTAAACTCCAGGAATCGATTGGTTTTCGTCCGGCCCGCGACCGCTACAAGGTCTACATCGTCGACGAAGTCCACATGCTTTCGAACGCCGCCTGGAACGCGTTCCTGAAGACGCTGGAGGAGCCGCCGCCCCACGTGAAGTTTCTCTTCGCGACGACGGAGGTCCACAAGGTCCCGGTCACAATCCTTTCGCGCTGCCAACGCTACGATTTTAAACTGATTTCAGCGCAAACGGTTGCCGCCCGCCTCCGCGACGTCCTCGGCCAGGAGAAGATCCAAGCCGACGAAGCGGCCATCGCGATCCTCGCCCGCGAGGCGGCCGGCTCCATGCGCGACGGGATGAGCCTCCTCGACCAGGTCATCGCGTTTGGCGGCGATCACCTCCGCGGCGAAGACGTCGCCCGCGTCCTCGGCGTCGCCGACCGCACCGTCCTCCACGCGCTTGCGTCGTCGCTCCTGGAAGGGAATGCGGCAAAGGCTCTTTCCGTGATCCACGAAGTCGCCGAGCAAGGTTTTGACGTGCCCCATGTGGCGAAAGACTTCCTCGCTCATTTGCGGCATCTCGTCGTCGCCCGCACGTTTTCGGGCCGCCCCGACGAAGAGCTCCGGCCGCTTCTTGATTTGGCCGACGAAGAGCTGAAAGACGTTCGCGCCGTTGCCGAGCGCTTTGAAGCCGACGATCTATCGCGTTTGTACCAAGGCTTTTCGAAGTCCTTCGACGACGTCACCCGGAGCGGGCAGCCGCGGGCGGCCCTTGAAATGGCGCTTGTCCGCCTCGCCCGGCGACCGGTCCTCCTCCCCCTCGACACGCTCTTGAGCCGCCTCGGCGACCTGGAGAAGCGCCTCGCAGGTGCGACGCCGCCGCGTGGTGGTGGTGGCGGCGGCCGAGCTGGTGGAAGCACTCATATTTCCAGCGAAACTCCCTCGGCGGACGCGGTTCGCGCGCCGAGCGAGACCCCCTTCCACGCGGGCGCGAGCCGTTTATCGGCAGCGTCGGAGACGGGGCCACCTGCGCCAGCGCCGGTTCCAGTGCCAGCGCCACCGCCAGCACCGGCGGTCGCCTCGCCGCCGCGCCCGAGCGCACCGCCCCGAAATCCCGACCCTTTTGCGCCGCCGCCGGAGATTTTTGACGGTCCCCCCTCGCCGCCGCCCGCGCCGCCCCGGCAACCCGCGCCAGCGCCGCGACCGGCCCCCGTCAGCAATTTTGCAGGCAGCCGTGAGCGGGCGCCCGATCCCTTCGCGCCGCCGCCGGGGATGTTTGACGACGAGTTTGCGGTCAATGCGCCAGAAACCCCTGAAACCACAGGATTTTCTGAGCCGGTCCGCGCGCGCCCGCGACCGAGCACACGACCGGAGCCTTTCACCCCGTCGCGCCCAGATCCCTTCCTCGCTCCGCCCGACGAGATCATCGCCGCGCGAACGGCGCCACGACCGCCGCCGGAGCCCCGCGAACCGCGTCCGAAGCCGGAGTTCGTGCCGGCCGCCGCCCCCGCGCAGCCGTTCAAGAAGCCGGAGCCGGCCCGAGTTCCGCTCACCCCCGAGCAGCTCGGCTTGGTGGCGCCGGCGCCGATTCCCGCCGCCCAGCGCCCCGACGAGGCGACCCTCACCCTCCTTCGCCAGCTCGTCGACGAGACCGGCCACGAGCGGGCCGATGTCGCCGCGCTCGTCGCCCATGCGGCCCCCCTGGTGCTTGGGCCTGGTCGCGTCGTCCTCGGCTTCAAAGATCGCGAATTTATGGGAGTTAAAGCGTCAGACCCGGAGGCGGTTGCCGTCGTCTCGCGGGCGGCGACGCGCTGCTTTGCGACGGAGACCGCGGTCACCATCGACGAGCATCCCCCGGAACACGCACGCGTTTCCCTGTGGGAAGTCGACGATTGGGAGGCCCGAAGGCGCCTGGTCGACGCACGACGGGCGATCGCTGAGCACCCCCTCGTGAAGCGGACCATCGAGCTCTTCGGCGCCGACCTCCGGGAAATCCGGCTCGCCGACGCCGGGTAGTGCCCGCCAGCGCCATTTTGCGGTAAGCGTTCCCGCCATGAACTTCCGCGGCGGAATGAACGAAATGATGCGCCAGGCGGCGCGCCTGCAACGCAAAATCGAAGAGACGAAAGAGTCGCTGAAAGATCGCGAGGTCGTCGCGACGGCCATCGGCGACAAAGTGAAGGCGACGGTGACCCTCGGCCGGAAGGTTTCGCGGATTGAGATCGATCCCGAATTCCTGAAGGCGGAGGGCATTGAACTCGCACTGGACGGCGTCGCTGCTGCCGTCAATGCGGGCCTCGCCGACGCTGAAAAAGCGATGGAAGCCGAACTCGCAAAAATCACCGGCGGCGTGAAGCTCCCCGGTACCTGATGCGCGGGAAAGGGGCAAAGCGGCTCACCGCGCTTCTCGCGCGCCTCCCCGGCGTCGGCGAGAAGACGGCCCAACGCTATTTGTACCACCTCCTCGCGCAGCCGAGCGCGTACGCGGTGGAGCTGGGGGACGCCCTCCGCGCCCTCCACGCGCAAATTCGCCCCTGCCTCCGTTGCGGCAACTACACCGATGTCGATGAAAACGCAGCGGAAAGCGCCCCGATCTGCGACATTTGCAGCGACCCTCGGCGGAGCGACAAGCTCCTCTGCGTCGTCGCGCGGCCGACCGACGTCCTCGCGATGGAGCGCCCCGGCAGCATGCGCGGGCGCTATTTCGTCCTCGGAAAGCTCCTCTCCCCCCTCGACGGCGTCGGCCCCGAAGCGCTCCCGATCGGCATCCTCCGTGCGCGCATCGAGGAGGACGGCGTTGAAGAAATCATTCTCGCAACGCCCCCCTCCGTCGACGGAGAAGCAACCGCGCTTTTCCTCCGCCGTGAGCTCGCAGCGACCGGCGTTCTCGTCACCCGAATCGCGAGCGGCGTCCCCCACGGCGGGGACCTCGAATTCGCCGATGCAATCACGCTAGGTCGCGCCCTCGACCACCGTCAAAAATTCTAGTTCGCTCTCATTTTCAATTGGAGAAATTTCCCATGAAGGTTGTGTCGACCGACAAGGCCCCTGCCGCCATCGGCCCCTATTCGCAAGCGATCGAAGTCGGGAACATGGTGTTTCTCTCGGGGCAAATCCCCCTCGACCCGGCTACCGGGACGCTCGTGAGCGGCACCATTCAGGAAGAGACGACCCAGGTCCTCAACAACCTCGAAGCGGTGCTTGCGGCAGCCGGTTGCACGTTCTCCAACGTCGTCCGCACGACGATTTTCCTTACCGATCTCGGCGATTTCGCCGCGGTGAACGCCGTTTACGGTGAACGCTTTGCCCCCCACGCGCCGGCGCGCGCGACCGTGCAAGTCGCCGCCCTCCCCCGCGGTTCTCGCGTGGAAATCGACGCGATCGCCGCGAAATAGGCGCTTCATCGCGCGGTCGATAGGCGCTCTTTCGCCGCCCTTTCGCAGGCCACGATCGCTTCGGTGATCGTGGCCTCGTCGGTTTGTGGAGTGACGCGGATCGGCGGTCCGAGGACAATAGAAACGCGGGAGAACGGCCACGGGATCTGAAATTGATCCCATGCCTTCCGAAGCACATGGACCTGCGAGCCGGCCGCACCGAGCGGCACGATTGGGACCTTAGAAAGCCGCGCGAGCACGAGAACTCCCTGTTTTGCCTGATGAAAGGGGCCCCGCGGCCCGTCGACGGCCGTCGCCGAATCGCACCCGCCACGCACAAGGCGCAAAAGCGCGCGTAACCCCTGAGCGCCGCCGCGGCTCGACGACCCGCGTGCGATCCGGAAGCCGAGCCGGCGGAGCAGCACCGCCTGGAGAGCGCCGTCTCGCGAATGGCTCACAAGCACAGCGAGCGGACGCGGCGCGTGGGAGAGGCTCCAGCGGAGGCCGAGCATCTGGCTTCCGTGGAAGAACGCGAGCGCGTAGCCCCCTTCGGGGACGGCGCCGACGACGGTGACCCGGAGCGTCGCGACCCAAAGGCGGACCACAAACGAAAGAAGCGCCCCCAAAAAAGGGCGCTCTTTCTCAAAAGAAGGGGGCTCGCTCATGCAAGCGAAGCGAGCGCCGCCTTCGTCGGTTCGTGGGCAGGGTCGGCCTGAAGGGCTTTCTGGAACATCTCCTTCGCCTTGGCCGCATCCCCTTGGCGACGGAGAATTTCACCAAGGAAGTAGAAGACTTCCGCCTTGGTGATGGCCGTGGAGCCGTCGAGCTTCTGCAACAGAAGCGCGCGGAAGCTGCGCTGGGCGCGCTCCAGATCACCGGCGTCGAGCGCGAGTTCACCAATGCGGCGAAGCACGCGAATGTTGCCCGGCTCAATGCGGAAAGAGGCGTCGTACTGAACGAGGGCGCCGGCCGGGTCCCCCTTCGCTTCAAAGGCCTCCGCGAGCTTCTGGTGGACGACCGCGAGCTCCTTCGAGCGCCGACCATTGTAGGATGCAATGATCTTCTCCAGGGCGGTCGCTGCCGCTTCCGGCCGGCCACGTCGAAGCTCAACATCGGCGAGTTCCGCAAGAATATCACGGCTCTCGGGGACGATCGCGAGCGCCGCTTCAAGGACGCGTGCTGCGCTCTCGTGGTCCTCGCCGTAGGCGGTCGCCGCCTCGCGGAAGAGGGCGACCACTTCCACGGCCGGCCCCGCGGTCGGAAGCAGGCTCCCGCCGACGTGCGGTTCACCGGCGGCCGGCTCGTTGCGGAGACGGAGACGGGCGATCGCTTCGAGGAGCGGGGCGAGGCGTCCACGATCCCCCTGCTGGGTGTAAATCGCGCGGAGGGCCTTCGGCGGCTCCGTCGCTTCCGGGTCGGCTGCCAGCGCCGCTTCCCAGGAGCGCTGGGCCGCGTCGACATCCCCCGCCGCCGTGTAGAGGCGGGCAAGACGAATGCAGAGTACACTCTTCTCCGTCCCTGAGGCCTCCGCGGCGAGCGCGTCAAGGGCGCGAAGGGCGGTCGCCCGGTCGCCAGTCGTCTCGGCGAGGTGAGCCATTTTCGCGAGCAGTGCGACGTCGGCGCCGCCACAGCTCTCGACGATCACCAGCGATGCAAGGGCGCGTGCCGTGTCGGCGAGCGTCTCTTCGGAAGCGGCGGCGGCCCGTCGCGCGAAGGCGATGGCAGCCGAGCGCCCCGCTTCTCCAACGGAAGCGTGGTGTTGGGCGCGCTTCTCCCAGAAAGAGACCTGCGCCGCCGTTTCCGCGTGGGCGACGAGCAGCGCGTCGAGGCGCTCTTCTGCCCGCGCATGGTTCGCGTCGTCTTCAAGGATTTGCGCCAGGAGGGCGCGCCGTTCTTCCACGGTGCTGTCGCCAAGCGTCTCGAGGGTGACGACCGCCTCCAGAAGGCGCTCGCGACGCGCCTCGTCGTGGGCGGCACCGGCAAGAACAAGAAGAAGATCGGCACGTTCCCGGTGGGCGTTACGCGCGGCATAGAGGCCAAGGAGGGCGTCGGCAGCGTCGGCACTCGCGAGCTCCTTGAAGGCGCGCTCGAAGAGCCGAACGGCATCGTCGCTTGAACCGACGTCGCGGAGAGCGGTGGAAGCCGCTCGCAAAAGGAGCGCCTCTTTCTCGTCTTCGGCGGCGACGCCTGCGCGGCGTTCGATAACGGTCACGAGCGCGGCAAAATCCCGCTTTCGTTCAAGAACTCCCGCGAGCGCATCGAGGGCAAACGGCGCGTCGGTGAGGCGCTCAAGCGCCTCCCGTGCAATCGCTTCGGTCACCAGATCGGCGTCATCACCGAGAGTAGCGGCGACCGCAAGCGCCCGAACAAAGAGCGCTTCCGGCTCGGGAGCGAGCTTCGCGCGGGCGCGGAGCGTGGCCACGAGGGCGGCAGGTTCCGCGAGCGCTTCGAAGAGCGCCTCCTGCTCGGAGAGGACGCCGTCGTCGGCAATTCCGAGCCCGCCAGCCGCTTCGAAGAAGGCGATCGCTCGGCGGCGGTCGTCGAAGCGATCGCGGACAAGGCGGGCGAGGGCGAGCGCCTCCTCGCGACGATCGTCGCCGTCGGCGGCAGCGAGGGCCGCCGCTCCAAGGAGATCGATGGTCGCACCGACCCGTTCTGCAGCAACGGCAAGCTCGAGAATTCGCTCGCGAACTTCGCTTCCCGAACGGGCGAGCGCCCCTTCCGCGGAGACCCGCGCGAGCAAGACGTCCAGCGCCGCGCCGGGATCCTTGCGTGCCTCGGCAAGGACGTCGGCGAGGGCCAGCGCGGCGAGCACGCCCCCTTCGTCAGCGGCGAGAGAACGGGCGAGTCGTGCCTCGTGAAGGGCGACGCGGCGGGTGACATCCTCGGCGTCCGCAAACAGGCGGTCGGCCTTCGCAAAAGCCCGCGCTGCCAGCGTTTTCCCGTCCCCGCCGTCGTTGGCGGCAAACGCTTCAAGGGCAGCCAACGCAGGCATGTACGTCGCGCGAACGGCGAGCACACTTTCCAGTCGGCCAAACGCCCCTTCCGCAGAGACGTTCTGCTCGTGGGCAAACGCGCGGAAGAGGTGCTCGGCGCGCATGTCGACGTCGAGGTCCTCCGGCTTTGCGCGCTCGGCAGCGACGGCGGCGGCGGCGGCAAATTCACTCCGCGAAGCATGGAGCGCTTCCAAGGCGGCCAGGGAACCAAAGCCGTCGGCATGGAGGTCGGCGGCGGCGCGGAAGGCAACGAGTGCGCGCTCAGCGGCATTCAACGAATCGCGCGCGATCTCCCCTTCCAAATGGCGAAGCAATGCGCGCGTTTCCGTGCCGATCGGCCCCGCTTCGAAGGCCATCTCGTCGGTCGCAAGGCCGAGCCAACGGTCGGCAAGGCGCTCAAGGGCATCCCCACCAGCAGCGCCAGCGCGCCCCTTTGCAAGTTCGCGGACGGAAGCGATCGCACTACGGCGACCGAGCGCCGCCATCGTTGCGTCGAAGGCTGCCTCGGCGTCCCCGGCCCGTTCGTGAACGGCGGCGACGCGCAGGGCGAGATCGGCGTGGGAATCTTGGCCGACGTCGTCGGTTCCAAAAGCCCGCTCGGCGAGCTTCGCGACGCGGAAGAAAAGCGCGTAGTTTTCGCCCTCTTCGAGCGGAGAAAGGGTGAGAGAAACCGCCGCCTCCGCGAGGCTTCCGTTCTTTTCGGCGAGGGCAACGAGCTTGTCCGCGACGGCAGCGTCGAAGGCGCCGTCGTTGAGGAGGTCTCGGTAGCCGTCAAAGGCGTCGCGTGGCTTCCCCAGCATGTCGGCGCGCAGCGCGGCGAGGGAAAGACGAGCGGGCCGAGCGTCGGCGGTCCCGAGCTTTTCAATCCGTTTGAGGGTGATGCGCTCGACGTCCTCGTACTTCTGAAGTGCGAAGTAGCAATTCGCAAGTTCTTCCAGGGTTTCCGCATCGTCGCCGCCCGCCTCTACAAGCCCTTCGAGGATGGCCGCCGCGGCGGTCGGATCTTCATTTTCTGAGAGCTGGAGCTTCGCGTTCAAACGCGACAGGTCGCGCCGAAGCGTCTTTGCGTACTCGCCGTCGTCGTCGGCTTCAATGGCAGAAATACGGCGCGGGAGCACCGTGAGGAGCTTCTGGCCCTCACCGAGTGATTCCCAGAGTTCGATGCATGCATCCTGCAGGTAGGTGCTGGACGGATCGAGCTCGAGGGCCATCTCGTAGGCAGCCGCGGCGCCGGGCGGATCGGCAAGCATGTCCCGCTTCGCTTCGCCGATTCGAAGGGCAAGCGAGCGACGATCGTCGTCGTTCCCCGCGAGTTTCAACAGCTTTTCAAGGACCGACACGTGAACGGCCCAGTCTGCGAGAAGCGTCGAGAGTCGTTCGGCCTCTTCCAGGGCTTGTGCGTCTTCCGCGTCCGCCTCGATGACCGCGCTCCAGGCGCTGAGCGCTTTGCGCGGGTCGTCGCGCCGTTCGTCGTGAACGCGCGCGGCCGCCACAAGAAGCGAGCGGCGGTCCTCCCCTTCGGCGCGAAGGAGAGCGGCGTCGTAGGTATCGGCGAGGACGTCCCAAGCGGCCAGCGTCGTCGCCTTTTCTTCAAAGAGCGTGCGGATTTCGAAGTCGCCGGGCTCCCGCGCGAAAGCGTCGGCGAGGGTGGCGAGCGCCGCCGAAGCGTCGTGGAGCTGCTCCTCCTGGGCACGCGCCTTCCGACGCCGGAGCGACGTCGCGAGGTCGCGATCGAGGGGCGTCACCCGCACCAGGCGCGCGTCAAAGACGCGGACCAGATCGGTGTACATTCCCCGCGCTTCGTAACCGGCGTCGAGGACTTCCAGCGCACGCGCGGCAGGACTTTCAGGAGAAATTTCGGTCGTCTCTGCTGCAGCGACAAACGCTTCGAGGCGCGCGGAGACGTCTTCGCAGAGCGCCGGCGACGCGTCCTTGTCGAGGGCGGCTGCGAGGGCGTCGATGGCGTCGTCGACGCGTCCCGCGCCGGCGAGGACGGCGGCACGGTCGGCATGAGCCTGCGATCGTCGCTCAAGCGATTCGCCGTGGATCGCGATGTGTGCGTGAAGCGCTGCGAGCGCATCGACGTCGCCCGTGGCTGTGTAGGCGTCGATGAGGGCGCGCGCCGCCGCTTCGTCCGCCGGGGCGATCTGCAGGATGGTGCGCCACGTCGCGACGGCAAGGCCCTCGCGAGCGTCCGACGGGAGATCCTTGGCCTCAATCACCGCAATAAGGTGAAGAATTTCGACGCGTTCAGCAGACGCATCCTCGGCAAGGCGCCCGAGTTTGTCGCGCTGGTGGGCGATGCGCTCTTCGTGGCGCCCGAGGGCGAACAGCAAGCGATCGACCGCGCGGAAAGCGACGTCCCCGTCGGGGGCCCCGCGATGGGCGCGCAGGTTGAGAGCGAGGGCGCGGCTCTGGTTCTCAACGCCGCTCGCCAGTTCGAAGAGCGTCGCGGCACGAAGCGCGAGGCGGACGGTGACGTCGTCTTCCTCGGCGCGCTCCGCAAGGATTTTCTCAAGAAGCTCGGCGAGGTCGAGCGGCGTCCCCCGCCGTCCGTCGCTCGCCTCACCGGCGCGTTCTGCGAGGCGCTCCAGCTCCTCGAGAGGGCGCTCCGCAGCAGCATCGAGGGCAAGCGCGGCCGCATGGGCGGCGAAGGCGGCCCCCAGATCGTGGCGCTCAAACTCATGAATTTGCGCGGTATTCGCAAGGAGTTCACGACGAACGGCGAGGTCCTCGCCCCCTTCCGTGGCGAGCACGAGGCGACGCTCGAGCACGCGAACGACGGAATCCCACCGGCGGCGGTCGCGGAGCGCCCCTTCCAAAATTTCGGCGGCGCGGAGCGCTCGTTCGCGGTCGTTGCCGTCGACCCACGCAAAGAGCAGGGCGAGGGCGCTCCCGGGCGGCGCAACTTCGGCATCGTCGGCGACCGTCGGCGTCACCGCGAGCGCCGCCTGGAGGACGTCAAACGCCTCATCGACATCGCCAGTCTTGTCGGCCAAGACCGCCGCAACCGCCGTCCCACGGGCCGCTTTTTCCGCGGCGTCGTCGACGGTGTCGGTGCGGCCACGAAGAAGCGTAACGAGGTCTCCCCAGCGCTCTTCGGCGGCAAGAAGCCGCTCAAGACCTTCAAATGCGGCCGCTTCGTAGCGCTCGGCGAGCACCGCTTCGAAGGTCTCGATGGCGCGCCCCGGCTCGCGGAGGGCCCCTTCAAGGAGCGCCCCCAAACGGAGACGGGCGGCAATGCGTGCATCTTCCCCGTATTCCGCCGTCGCGCGCTGTTCGAGGATTTCTGCAAGGCGCCCGGGGGCGTCCAGCTTCGCGAGAACCCCCTCAAGCGGAACCAGCACCGCCAAGTCGGCAGGACGAAGCTCAAGCGCCCGCTCAAGGTACTCGCGAGCCGCCTCGGTGTCGGCAAGTTCTTCGGCACTGCGCGTGCCAATTTCTAGAGCAAGTTCGCCGCGAAGTGTATCGTCGGGAAGCTCGGAGAGCACATCTCGGAAGAGACGGAGGACACGAACGCTCCCCTCCCCCGGCTCACGACTCACCGCGCCATCGGTCGCAACCTCTTTCATCGTCGTCCCGAGCGCCAACGCACTTTCGCGGGCACGCTCAAGCCAGCGCGGGAGCGACTCCTCAGAAACCGCTGCATAGACGCCACGCTCGGCAAGCGCGAACGCCGTTTCGTGGGCGCCCAGGCGCGAAGCGACCCCATGAGCGGCGGCAAGCGCGACAAGCGCCTCCGCCGGGTCGTCTTCGTCTTTCGAAAGGACGTCAAGCACCGCAAGGAGCTCCTTCGAGTCCCCTTCGCTTTCGAGGAGCGGCTGAAGAACGAGGGCCGCGGCGCGCGCCGCAACCGGGTCTTCGACGAGCAAAAGCAGCGCTTTACGAGTACCGGGGTGGTCCGGCGCGAGGGCCAGGGCGTCGCGGTAGGTTTCAACGGCGGCGATCGGCTCCTCGAGCTTCTCGGCCCGAAGCTCGCCGACCGTTCGGAGGATCTCGACGCGCGCGAGGACGTCGTCCTCGACCGCCAAGAGTTCTTCAAAAACCTCCACTTCCGCGGAAAAATCGCCAGCATCATGCTGGAGCCCGGCGAGTGGGACGAGCGCCTCTCGGCTCGGACCGAAGTCGTCGACGATACGGCGGTAGGTCTCAATCGCCGCCCCCGGCAACGAGAGCGGCCCCCGCTGGAGGGCGGCCAGCGCGAAGAGCGACTCGCGACGAACGTCGGGCGTCGACGCGTGCTCCTCCCGAGCGACCAAGATTTCGGCGCGCCGGGCGGCGGGACCGAGGCTGGCGTAAAGGCGGTCGAGGGCGGCAAGGGCCCCTTCGTCCCCGTCGTCGGCGGCAAGTTGCTCCTCCCAGACGGTCACGGCCGCCTGCTGGTCCGAGAGCGTACCCTCCAAAAGTTCTGCCAATTCGGCACGTAGCGCGCGACGGCGTTCGGGATCGAGTTCGAGCGGAACCGCCCGCGCAAGCGCCTCGCGCCGCTCGTCGTGCTTGCCGGCCGCCGCTGCCGAGCGCGCGAGAGCCAAGAAGGAAGGCAGCGCGTGGTCGGGATCCTCGGGGTCGGTCGCGACGACTTCGCGATGGGCCGCCTCCGCGCCAGCGTCGTCGCCAAGGCGCGCAAGCAGCGTCGCGAGCTCGGCAAGGAGCGCCACGCGGAGCCCCTTGTCGCTCACCGGCTCCGCAGCCCGCGCAAGGGTCTGCGCATACTCGCCAAGGCGATCGGTCTCCGCGGCAAGCGCGGCATATCCCTCACGAATTTCCGAATCGGCCGGCACGCGCGGTAGGAGCTTCGCGTAGACGGCAAGCGCCCCCAAACGGTCGCCGACGACGTCTTTCTTCAGCTCCAGGAGCCGACGAAGCAGCGTCTCGGCCTCCTCCTCATCCTCGGTCTCGGTCTCGGCCTCGGTCTCGAGCCGCGCCTCAAGAACGGCGATGAGCCGAGTTGCGTCTCCATTTGCAACGAAGCACGGCTCCAAAGCGGCGGCGGCTGCGCGCCGAAGGTCGGCGTTGGCAAGAAGCGCAAACACCTCGTCGAGCACTTCCTGGTCGTCAGCGGCGTCTTCAAGAACGAGCGCGAGCAGCGGAAGGGCGCCGCGGGCATCCTTGAGAGCCCGGAGCCGCAACATACCGAGTTTTCTCCGTAATTGGGGCACATCGTCGCCGATCGCTGCCGCGAGTCGCCGGTCGAGCACGGCAGCAAGGCGATCCCACTGCTCCATCCGCGTGTAGAGCTTTTCGAGGGCGATGAGCGACGGCTCATGGTTCGGTGCACCGACGAGTGCCTTCTCGTGAAGGGCGATCGCGCGCTCGGGGTCCTCGGCGATCTCTTCAGCGACAAGTGCCGCATCCGAGTAGCGCTCAATGCGAATATCCGGGTCTGCAGCACTCTCCGCAGCACGCTCAAAGAGCGCGAGAAGGACGTTCCACTCGCCTAGCGCCGAGAGAATTTGCCGGAGGCGCTCAAAGACGCGATCGTTGTCCGGTGCCTTCGCGAACACACGCTCAAGGTAGGGGCGCGCCGCCTCGACATCGCCGAAGTGCTCTTCGTGAATCGCCGCAAGTCGGTCGGCCAATTCGCTATCGACCGCCTCCGGGACCGTGCTCGGTCCCGACTTCGGGACGACGGCAGAGAGCGCCTCTACGAGCGCCGGAAGTGCCCGATGACTTTGCGCATACGCCTGAAACGAATCCCAGCCGCTCAGGTCGCTCGGCTGCTCCGCGCAGGCGCGCGACCAGGCGTCGAGGGCGCCGTCTACGTCATTGAGCCCTTCGCGGACTTCGGCAAGAGTCCGCATGTAACGCGCACGATCATCGCGAGAGGCGGCCGTCGCGATAATCACATCGAGGACTGCCGCGCGCTTCTCGGGATTTCCGTTTGCCGCATGGACCTCTTCCAGGATGAGCGCCGCACGTCCCCGCGTCTCCGGGACGACAAGAAGATCTTCAAGGACGGCGAGAGCATCGGCATCATCGGAGACGACTTCAAGGGCGCGCTTTGCGGCGGCTAGCGCCGACTGCGGCCGCCCACCGGCGACAAACGTCTTTGCGATCGCGACCTCACGGGCCGCACGATCGGTCCCCTCGGCAGCGTCTCGGTCCTTCTCGAGCAGAGCGACTGCCGCGTCGAGATCCCCCTGCTCCTGAAGCAGCCGTGCGAGCGCGCGTGTCGCGCCGCCGTGGTTGGGAATGAGTTCGAGAATGCGGCGCTGGAGGTCGGCCGCGCGCCCAAGTTCCTCGAAAGAGCCCTCTTCCAGGGCAGCCCACTCGGTGAGGAGTTCGAGCTTTTCTTTGGTCTTCGCCGGTGCAAGGCGGCGCTCAAAGAGTGCTCGCACCCCTGCCCGGTCATCGAGGCCCCGCAGATGGCCGTCGAGCGCTTTGATCCACGCGGGCCGGTCGCCATCTTTCGCGGCGCCGTCGGCATCAAGGAGCGCCAGGTAGCCATCGGAGGCAGCCCGCCGCTGGCCGATCGCCTCGGCAAGCGCGACCTTTTTCAGCAGCAAATCATGGAGGTTCGCCGCATCGGCCAGCGCGATGCGCGCATCGATCGCTGGGATGATCGTCTCCTCGCGCCCCGCCGCGCGGGCGGCGCGCACGAAGCGATCAAAGGCAGCATCTCCGCCGGCTCGCTCAAGAAGGCGCGAGGCAGCATCAAAGGCGGCAACCGGATCGGTAACCCCGACCGTCTCTTCCGCGCGACGTTCGCCGAGCAGCACGTCGACAAGCGTCGACAAACGGGGAAGAAGGAGCGCATCGACAGCGGCTGCATCGCCGCCATCGGCGTGAGCTTTCGCGGAAGCCCCTTCAAGAAGCGCAATAAACCCGGGAAGCTTCGACCAGCGCCCATCGCGATCCGCCTGCGAAAACGCGCGTGCCGCGACGTCGGCCGCGCCGGGATCGAGCATTAGAATCGTCTCGCGGGTGCGCCCGGCGAGGGCATCGTCGTGGAGGGCCTCGGTGGCGAGCGTCTCGACGCGCCGAAGCAAAGAAAGGCGATCGGCGACGTCGGCGGCGCGCTCGGAGGCGGCGACGATCGCGTCGACGAGCGGTCCCCCCTCGCCGGCAGCGAGGAGAATCGCAGTCAGTCCGTCCCAATCGCCACGCGCAAGACGCGCTTCGCGAAGGACGCGAAGGGCTCGCGCATTTCGCGGCTCAAGCTCAAGCACACGGCCCCAGGCGACCTCGGCGGCATCGTTGCGCTCCAGCTTTTCCCCGAGCAAGAGCGCGATCCGCGTGAGCGCGGCGACGCGGTTGACGACCGGTGCGTCTGCCTCGCCGGCGCGTTCTTCGAGGAGTCCGAGGAGCAGCTCGTAATCCTTGTGCGTCTCCGCATGGCGCTCGAGCGCTTCGCGCGCTTGGGCGTGGCTCGGGTCCTCGGCGAGCAGGGCGCGGAAGGCGGAAATCGCCGCGGCACTGCGATCCAAGCGCTCCGAGGCGAGCTTGCCGCGCTCAAGCAAAATGGCGGCGCGCTCGGCGCCGGAGACGGTCTCAAGCTCGTCGCCGAGGAGATCGAAGAGCTCGGCGAACAGGCGCCGTTTTGTGTAGAGTTCACGCAATGCGCGGAGCGCGTCGGCGTCGGTCCGGTCGACGGCGCGAACCTTCTCCCAGGCCTCCAGGGCCGCCTGTGCGTTCTGGAATTGCTCGACCCACGTCCGCGCGATTCGTACGAGTTCGCGCTTCTTGGCGACAGGATCCGAAATCTTTTCAGCCACTTGCCCATCGAGAGCAAGGGCATCGCGCGGGCGCCCCATTGCGAGGAGCGTGTCGCGGAGCTCGGCGAGGAGCCCGTCCGTGTCCCCCTCAATTCGGTGGAGCTCCTGGAGGACGGCCACTCGCGCCGTCTCGTTCTTTACGCGTTCACGGTACAATACACGCAAACGCTCGAGAAGCGGCGCGCGGCCGGTGGCATCCTCGGTGCGTTCCAAGACCCCCTTGAGGGCGTCGACGGCCTGTGGAAACGAGCCATTCGCCTCAAAGAGCGCGGCGAGCTCGAGGCGCGCTTCGCGGTCTTCCGGCTGCTTACGAAGGTGGGCGCGCAGCTCGTCGATCCGGGCGCGCCCTTCGCGATTTTCCCCCTTCACCGGCGGCGGCTGCGGCGTCTCGCCGGCCTCCGCGTAGAAGGCCATCACCGCCGGGTGGTTCCCCATGCGCGGCCGCAACTCACCGAAATATTTGGAAGCGGCCGTGCGGTCCTTTCGCATGCGGAAGTGGAGCATGCCGAGCTGCAAGAGGACGGCGTCCCGTTCGCTCGCCCCCGCACCAAGACGCACGAGCTGCCTCTCGTAGACGGCGGTGACGGCATCCCAATCTTCGCTTCGCGTGTAGAACGCAACCAACTCGCCGAGCGCTTCCCGATGGAGTGGGTCCCCTTCGTGGACCTTTTGCCAAAGCGGCAGCCGCGCATCTTCGGCGACGCCGCGACGCTTTCGTACCGTCGCCAACCGCGCGATTCCAATCGCAAAAGCCGGCGACGGTTCGCCGTGCTCCAGGAGGCGGGCGAGCACCATATCTTCGTCGGCCGCGGCTCCGCGTCCCGCGTAGACGCAGGCGAGGGTGCGGGCGGCGCGAGCATCGCCGGGAAACTTCGCGAGCGCCTGCACAAGGAGCATCCGTGCCTCCTCCTCGACGGCCGCCGCGCGCCCCTCACCCCCTTCTCCGGAAGCAACGGCGGCGCGCCCATGCGCAAGGAGCACTTCCGCCGCGCGCGTGAGAAGCGACGCCGCGAGGGCCGGTGACGTCGCCCCGGCCGACTCCGCTTCGAAGCGAGCCGCAAGCTCTCGTGCTTTCGCCCGTTTTGCCTCGATCGCTTCAAGGGCCTCTTCGGCGGCGTCGTCGCCATCGGCGGCGAGCTCGTGCCAGACGGCCTCGGCGAGCCGCGCGTCGAAAAGCTCCTCTTCGGCGAGCTGAGCGAGACGCTTTCGCGCACCGCGCCGCCCGCCGGCGTCCGCATGGCAGCAGGCGACGAGCCCGAGAAGCCGCGCCGCCGCCTGATTTTCTCCGCGACCTTCATGCATCATACATGCATGTAGAATGCGCGTATCCTCTCCCGGCCCGAGGGTGTCTCCGCGACCGCTGGTTCGCGCCCCCTCGAAACGAACTCCCCAACGCTCGGCAAGGGCGCTCCAGGCCGAAGCGTCTTCGGGATTTTCGAGGAGGGCGGCGAGCGACTGAGCGGCGGTGTCGGTCATTGCGAGAATTCTCCGGACCCTCCACGAGGGTCACGAAACAAGGTTCACAGCGCTACGGCGGCGGACCGCGCGCAGGGCTTGACGGCGGCAGAAAAGCCACCGCCTGCACACAGAGCGAAGGGGCGCAATGCTACGTGGCCAAGGGGCGGTTTTTCAATGGTCGCGGCGCCTTTTCGAGGGGGCGAGCCTGATGCACAAGAATCCGGCGAATGGCGGCGATTTCCGCACGGACGAGGACCGAAGCGCGATGGCATCTATCTCTGCGCGGTCGCCGCGGTATTCTCCGCGCTCTATGCCCCCTTTCCGACGGCCCGCCTCCGATGCCCGCCTCCTGCCGACCCTCCGGGCGATCGCAGAAACCGCGCGCATCAGCGTTCCGACGGTCTTCGACGCCTTCGCCGGGACCCTCGACCGCGACGTCGCCGACGGGCGCCTCTCCCACTGGGCGTCACAGCTCATCCGCGCAGCGGCGACCAACATCGTCATTCGTGGCCGTGAGCACCGAGCCCCCAACGGCGCCTATGTGATCATGAGCAATCATCAGTCGAACTTCGACGTGCCAGTCCTCTACGAAGCGCTCGGACCGAAGATGCGAATGGTCGCAAAGGCTGAACTTTTCACGATTCCGATCTTTGGAAAGGCGATGCTCGCCGCCGGCTTTGTCGGCGTCGACCGTGCCCAGCGGTCGGAGGCCGTAAAGAGCCTCGAAGCGGCCAGAGCGCTACTTTCCGAAGGGCGCTCGCTCTTCATCGCCCCGGAAGGGACGCGGAGCCGCGATGGAACCCTCGGCCCCTTCAAAAAAGGCGGATTCCACCTTGCAGCGAGTGCAGCTCTCCCGATTTTGCCGGTCACGATCGACGGAACGCGGGAAATTCTTCCGCGCGGTGCCTTACGTACCGTTCGTGGAAAGTCGGTCGTAGTGACGATTCATCCGCCCATCGCGCCATCGGCCCCCGGCGACAAGTCGGCCCTTCTCGCAACAATCTCCGCCGTTCGTGCGGCAATTCAAAGTGCACTTCCGGCTCGGTAGGCACGCGTTTCAAAGGACATTGGATGACCTTCGGTAGTCTCGTTCCGCCGCCGGCCCGCGCGGGTGAAAATATTGCTATCGTTGTGAATGCAAACGCGAAGCGGGGCGGCCGCCGCGTCGCTGCGCAGCTTTCACGTGCCCTCCCGGGCGCGGAAGTCCGATTGACGCGTCGAATTGAAGAGATCGAAGGGTGGCTGCGGACGCTCAGCGCACCACGCGCCATCTTCTCAGCCGGCGGCGACGGTACGGCGATCGCGCTGTTGAACGCGATGCGACGCGTCTACGGAGACCACGGCCGCTTCCCGCCCGTCGGCGCCCTCCCGCTCGGAACCGGAAATGCCTGGGCCCACGCCACGGGCGCGCGCAAACTGCATCGTTGCGTACGGTCCCTTGCACGCTTTCATGGGCCCTTCCCGACGCGCCGTTACAGCCTCTTGGAATGCGATGGGACGCTCACGTTTTTTGCGGGCTCTGGCTGGGATGCTCAGGTTCTAAACGACTACAAAGAGCAGCTTGAGGCGTCGAAAGGCCCATTGAAGCGCGTCTCCAAGTCGGTCTACGGCTACGTCACCGCTATGATCACGCGGACGGCGCCAAAGAACCTTCTCTTTGGGCGCCCCCACGTTGTCGTCGAGAACTTGGGCGACGACGTCTACACCATCGATGCCGACCGAAACCTGGAGAAACTTGAAGGTATCGGCCGCGGCGCAATCCTCTATGACGGCATGGCTTCCGTTGCGGGAGCGGCGACGTGCCCCGAGTTCGGCTATCGCTTTCGTGCGTTCCCCCACGCCGAGCGTATGCCGGGAATGATGTCGGTGCGCGTCTACGATGCGTCGACGCTCGTTGGTCTCCATCAAATCCCAGAAGTGTGGCGTGGAGAACACCCACTACGCGGAATGCACGACTGGTTTGCAACCCACGTCCGGATGACCTTTTCCAGACCCTCGCCGCTCCAGATTGGTGGCGATGCGGTGGGTCTTCGTCAATCGGTAGAGTTCAAGATTTTCCCCGCCGCGATCGACTGCGTAGACTGGCGCGCGGTTGCCGCGGAAACCAGCGACGGCGCCGACGGGCGATGACCACTGATCGGGAGACGCCAAGCGCGCCACCACTTGCCAATTTTCGAAACGTTTCCGGACTTTTAAGACCATCCGAGCTTGCACGGCACCTTAGCGTCCACCCGAAGACGGTGACCGAGTGGATCCGGAGCGGGCGCCTCCTCGCAATCCGGACACCAGGAAATCAATTCCGGCTTTCGGCCGACGATGTACGAGCGTTTTGCGAACGGGAAGGGGTGCCGGTGCCGACCTTCGCCGCAGCCGCGTCGCGTTCGCTGCTTTACGTCGGCTCGACGGCTCCGCTTACGCTTCGCGGTGCGCGTTACCGGGACGTCTCGCTCACAGCGGTCCCCTCTCTCTTCCACGCGCTGTACGCGTGCCTTCGCGAGCCACCGTTCGCGCTTTTGATCGAAGGTTTGCCTCGCGATCTTCGGGACTTCGCCGATGCTCTCCGGACGGCATTCGCGACGCCGGTCGGCGGGCGCACCGATCGAGCTCCACCCATTTATCTGTATGATACACCTGCGCGACGGCGTGGGGTACTCCCCCTTGGCGTAGCCGGCGTTTTCGCCCCCGAGGAGCGCGACGAACTCGGGAAAACCGTCCGGAGTCAGCTCCGAAGCGGCCGATAGTTCCGCGTGACTCTGCCCATTCGCTCCGTTTCGAGCTAGACCAAACGCAATGCGTGCGCCATCGCCAGTTGCTGCCGCTCTCCCCGTCGGGCGCGGCCTCCTCCTCGCCCTCGCACTTGGCGCCTTTGCCCTTGTGGCGAGTCAGGCAGCCTGCGGGAATACCTATACGGCGCTGCCCGGGATCGCCGAGGAACCGCTTGATTGCATTACGTTTTCCGTCTTCGACTTGCAAGACAAGGGCTTTTGTCGGACGTCGGGCACCATCGACGACAATTGCGCCGGTGCGAACGGACACTCAAAGGTGGTTGTCGATCGCGTGGCGCGAACCATCACCGGGACCGCGTTCAACGATCCATCGCTTGAGGCGTCCGGCCTACCGGCGGCGAACGGCGAGGCGTACGCAGTATTCGACCTGCCCCAATCCCCACGGAAAGTGATCTTGGATCATACCTTCCGCGTCGACGAGAAGAGCGCCAGCAAGATGGCATTCACGCCCGGTTGTTCCCTCGAATGGGTTTCCGGAAAGATCCAAGACAATCTTGATTTAGACATCGGCCGCAACAATTTGGCGGGCATCTATTACTACCGGGGCTCCATTCCGAATGATGGTTCCTTTCTGACGGGCCTCCCCTTCCCGACGACGCGCTCCGGCACGTTTACCGGAGTCCTCGAGGCCTACGCCAGCGCCCGCGCAACGCGGATTGCGACGAAAGTTACCGAAGGTTCGACGGTCTACCTCGACGTTTCGAAGGTCGGCCCTCCGTTCTCCGGCCAGGGCGCGCTTACAATGTTTGATCCCGTCACCTTCAGCATTTACTGCGGAATGTCGGTCCAAGACGGCGACGGAACGCTCATGAAGGCGACGGGGACGAGCTTCGATCCGAAGGTCACGGCGTGCTACCCGAAGGGCACTGCGCCCTCCAAACCGGTCTACACACCCCCGGCCGACGCGGGGGTTGACGCCGCCGTGATTCCCGACAGCGGAGCCGGCGACGCGGGGCCGAAAGTTGCGGGACTCGACGGCGGATAGCGGCTATTTGCCCCGCGCGCGAGGCTGCCCGCGAAGGAAGCGCCGACCGAGGGTGAGACGATCCAACGACGCCTGCATCACCGTCTCGACCTCCCGGAAACAGCGCGCGACGACCTCGGGATCTTCGGCGTCGGCCGCCGTGAGCGACGGCCAGCGGAGCGGCTCTCCGAACTCGATCGACGTCTGCGTCGGAAGAGGCACGTAGGGGATGATCCCCGGCATGAGTCCCCACGGCAGGGCCAGCGCAATGGGGAAAACGGCGGCGCGTGTGTGCTTGCGCATCCCGAGGATCTTTGCGAGCGTCTCCCCGCGAGTGAGCACAATCATTTGCTCATGAAGGCCCGCGCTCACGACGGGAACAATCGGAACACCCGCTTTGAGCGCGAGTTTGACAAACCCGGTTCGCCCCGCAAGAACAATCCGATTTCGTTCGGAAAATGGACGGGCGGCGTCGTAGTCGGAGCCGGGTAAAACGAGCACGTCATGCCCCGCCTGGAGCGCGCGCAGCGCATTCTCCGGGTCGGCGCGAAGGAGGCCGACGCGCCCGGCGACCTTTCGAAGGACGGGATCGGCGAACATAACGTCATGAGCAAGGGCATAGAGCCGCCTCCGTGAACCTGCCGATGAATAACGCCGGTCAGTCCCCCCTCGGTCGCGAGGATTCCCCCATTGTGATTTCCGACGAAAAGTGTCGGCTCGTTAGGAATTCGAGACGCTCCAAGCGTCTCAAGGCGGAACCAGCTCGTGGCCGCTTCCGCGTAGACGTCTAGGTAGCTGCTCGGAATTGCAATTTACACGGGATGTGATCAAAGCAATGT
>DYPH01000038.1 GCA_020720045.1 Sorangium cellulosum
TCGCGAGGACGTGTCGCACTCCGAAAAGGAGATTCCGAGCAGCTACCTAGGCGGCCTTCCGCACGTCGGCGCGGCTGGCGAGGCCGGTCGGCGTGTAGGGGAGCATTTTCGAATTTCGAAGCAACTTCGAGATAATGCCAAAGAACCGGGCCGTGTTGACCGGCAATAGATCGCGGTCGAGGAGCGCTGTCAGGTTCGCCCCCTGGACGTCGCGAAACGCGAGCGCTTCCGCGTCCCGAAAACGCTGGAGGTGCGTTTCCGCCCACGCCGCATCCGGCGCGTAGCGAGCAACGATCGCATAGCAGTACTTGAGATGACGCTCCTCATCGGCAATGACCGTCGCCAAAACCTCTCCCGTCGCTGCGTCGTATTTGGCAAAGATCGGGGCCATCTGCCGGAATTGATGAAGCGCACGCTCTTCGACGACCTGGAGCAGGAGATAGGCCTTCGCGACCGATTCGCGCGTGTCGCCGCCCCCGAGTTCGCTCGCTAGGAAGCCGCGACCTTCCGTTTTTTCGAGAGTTTTATCGAGAACCTTCAGAACCTGAAGTTCGTCGGCGACTGGTCCGGGGTCGCCCACACCTTGGCGGGAGACGCATTCTTCAAAGAGAATCGCATGACGAGCCTCATCCTCGGCGTGCTTTTTCACGAGTTTTTCAATCTCAGGATCTTTGCAATACTTCCGAACTTCTTCAAAAATCGTCGCCTCGTCGGCCGACTCCGCCGTTGCAAGTTGACGGAGCACATGGGCGCGCCCCACCGGCGTCGCGAGGAGGTCGTGATGGAGTCGACGGGCGAGGGAATCGCGCGCGAAAAGCGCAACCGAGTCACGGGAAAAGCGGCGCGGAGTGGGGACGGTCTTCATGGCAGGACTCTCTCGGTGGGTGGATCGTTCGGTGGATGATGACGAAATGACCCGATTCGGTTTTCGGTCACTCGTGCACAAAAAAAGCGAATGCGGCCTGTTAGAAGGACGCTTCCTCGGAAATTCGGAGGCCGTGGAGGATGAGATCGAGGCCGACCTGCGCCCGCTTCATGCGTGCGACGTCACTTTCGCCGGGGTGGAGGAGCAGGCTCGCGATGTGGAGGTCTTGAAGGACCGACGCGACCCAGGGCAGGTCGAGGTCGTCGCGAAAGCGCCCTTGGGCGATGCCGATGCGGAGCACTTCAATAATGTTTTGCCGACCAGCCGCCGAAAGCTGATCGAAGCGATCGGCCCATCTCGGAAGCACTTTGCGCATCTCCCCGCAGAGCAAGTCACGAACCAGCGGGTGGCTGTTCATGTGGTGTTCGGCCCGGATCGCGAGGGCGCGAAGCGTCTCTTCCGCGGGGCGCTTTGGGTCGATCGTCGCGCTCATTTCCGCCTGCCAGCGGCGGATCTCCCGCTCCACGACCTGGTAGAAGAGGTCTTCCTTCGATTCGGCGGCGAGGTAGACGGTCCCCTTCCCGACTTGGGCCTTCTGGGCAACCTCGTCGATCGACGTCTTCCGAAATCCGAGCCGCGAGAACATCGCTCGGGCCGCTTCGAGAATGGCATCGCGTTTGTCGGAATCCATCGGTGACCAGAATCCTAATCTGGTCATTCGGTACGTCAAGTGCGCCGGTGGAGATTCTTGCCATCGGTTTGTAACGCAATGCATGATCGCACTGCGTCAAAATGTTGCTTTGGTTATAACGCAATGAGCTATGAACGGCGCATGGACCAAAGAGAACGTACGCTACTCGCTGTAATTCTCACCATCTTCGCGGTTGGCTGCACGAATGACGCACCTCCGCCGTTGGTATCGGCAACGCCCGTTTTGACGCACCCGGTCGAGCCTGTCGGCGATGCAAGCACCGATGCCTCCCCCGGTCGCGACGCTTCCGCGGCAGACGGGGGCGCCGAACTCGTCGACGGAGGCGCGCTCACGGACGGTGCGACGGCGACCTCCGAGGACGGACTCACCCCTGACTTCCTCGCCTGGCTCGACGGCCACGGCTACCACGCCGACGACTTCGCCCGCCGAGACCTCGGAAGCCCCGCCTCCTTTGGTGGGAAAATTCCGACACTTCCGGGGACAGGAAAGCGCCCGGTCGTATTCGTCCACGGCAATTCGGATCGCGCCATCGGCGGCAGCTACGGCGGCTGGTCGAAGCCCCGCGCCGCCTTTCGCGCCGCCGGCTACGCCCCAAGTGAACTCTACGCAACGACCTGGGGGCCTGGTGACCCAAATCAAGCTTCCAGTCAAACGCACCGCGCCAGCTATTTGGGCCGCGTCCGCCGCTTCCTCGATGCCGTCCTCGCCTACACGGGGAACGATCGCGTGACGGTCATCAGCCACTCGATGGGGGTCACCCTCGCCCGCCGTGCGATCCAAGGGGGCCTCTACCGCGACGAAGCGGGCGCCAGCGTAGACCTCGGCGCCCCGTTGGGCGGAAAGGTCGCCGTGTTCGTCGGTTTAGCCGGGGCCAACTACGGCCTCTCCAGCTGCTACCTCGCCGCCGGCATCGCCGCGACCTGCGGCACCGACACCGGCTTTTTTCCGGGACAAATGCTCGGATTCTCAGTCGTTGGGCGCGCCCGTATCTTGGAAGAGACGAACCGTAGCCCCCACGCGGAGGGGGCCTACGTCGTCTCGGCGTGGTCGCGCTATGACGAAATTCTGGGCGGCGGCGGACTCGTCTGGGGGCAGAAGACGGCCGAGATTCCCGGGTCCGACGACGTCCGCGAAGTCAACGACAGCGCCGTCGGGCACTTCCAAATCAAGGACGACTTCGGCCCCTGGCTCGTCAGCGTCGCCGACCGTTGACTGAAAAGGGAGAAGCGGTCATTCCGCATCCGGGACCGGCGCAAATGCTTGTGCCGAGCCTTCGCTCGTCCCCGGAGCTTCAAGACCGATGTGGACCTCCGCCATGATCCCCTCGGCGTCGAGCTTGTCGTGGAGGGCGGTTCGCAGCCCGTCGAGGACCTGCGTCGCGAGCGCCTCTTCGACCGCTTCGGTTCGCGCCGCTTTGCTCTGCAGGAGATGCGCGGCGAACGCGATGAGCGCCCCCTTGTGGCGCTCAATCACGGCATCGGGATTGGTGACGGAAAACTCGAGAATGATTCGCTTCATGGCCGACGAGGCACCAAGAAGCGTGCCGCAGCGTCAGCCGGCGACCACGCGGACGTCGTAGGGCTCCTCCGCGTTCGCGGCCGCCTTGCGCGCGAGCCGCTCGGCGTGGGCCTTTGCCACGATCGCGCGCTCCTCGTCGGTCACCACGAGCCGCGTTTCGCTCATCCGCGAGGGATGCTTGCCGAGAACACCGTCGTAAAACGCTGTAATCTGTGGAAAATCGAGTTCGATGTCCCCAGTCGGCTGGAAGACGTGGCCGAGCCCCCCGCGCTTCCGGGCAAAGTCGAGGTAGCCGAGGACCACGGGGCACTCGGCCTCGAGGGCCATGTGGTAAAACCCGGTGCGCCAGCGGGGCGCTTTTGCGCGAGTCGCCTCCGGGGCGATGATCACGTAGACCTCGTCGCGTTCGCGGATGCTCTTCGCAACCGCGCCGACGAAGCCCTTCGTCCGCGCTCGGTCGACGGCAATTCCGCCGAGCGCGCGCATGATGCCGCCAAAGGGGAATCGGAAAAGCTCCCGTTTTGCCACGAAATTCATCTCAAAGCCGAGCGACCACGCGACGGCGAGCGTGAACGGAAAATCCCACGCGGAGGTGTGGGGCGCAGCAACGACGACCGCCTTCTTGGTGGCAGGGAGCCCCCCTTCGACCTCCCACCCGAAGGCACGGAGGAAGCGATCAGCGACGAACTTCCGCACGCGACGAGCGACCGGCGAGCTGCTTTTCGGCATCAAACGAGAGTACTAACGGCGGCCCGACACGTGCGTCAGAATTGCGTCAGCGTCGTCGGTCGGTGCGGCGAAACGCGACAGGCGAGTCGAGCGCTTCGGCGCTAGCGTCGCCGCCGTGAGCCGCATTCCGTCGTTGTCCCTCCGTCGCCACCTGGTTGCTGGTCTCGGCGATTTCCTCGCAGAGGCCGAACTCCCCTGTGCACCGACCGCCGAAGCGCTCGCCGAACTCGTCGTCTCCCTTTCCCACTATCGCGAGGAGGGCACGGCCCTCTTTCCGATGGTTTTCCTTGGAAATTCCGTCGAAGAACTCCTCGTTGCGGTGGGCGGAGCCGACCCGATCCCCCTCGGACGGGGGCCCGCCGATGCGGCGACGATTCGCCTTGCCCTCAAGCGGTCTGCCCCGCTCTGCGTCGGCCGTCACTGGTCGATCTACGTCAGTCGCGAAAAGGGGGACTGCGGCATCGGCGGCGTGTCCGAGTTTGCGTTTGGGGTCTTTCGGGCCGATCCATTTCCGCTGCAACCTACACCCATCGAGCGTCTGAGTGCCCTCTCGGGCCGTTTGCCGGTGTTTGGCGTCATCCAGCGAGCGCCAGATCTTGTGGAAATTCGGAGCAGTGGCGGACTCGTTCGCCATGTACTCCTCGCCGGAAGCGACGGCGAAGGCGAGTCACCCACGCGGGCCATCGACGCGATCGCCCGGAGCGCCGCCCGCGACGTCCCACCCGAATTTTTCGCCGCCACCCACGGTTTCTACCGCCGCAGCCTCGTCTCTGTGCTCCAGTCGGGGCACGGCAGTCTCGTCGGCGTGACCGAGGCAAAAAGCTCGTTGTCCCGCCTCTTTGCCGACGGCGTCCTTCATCAACCGGCGATTCCGGTCGCCGAAGCAATACGTGCAGCATGCACCAATCCGAACCGCGACGTCGCCACACGGGTCCGCGCCTACGGGCATCTGTTTGAAGGGATGCTCGGCATGGATGGCGTGACGCTGGTCTCCTCGGCGGGAGACATCGTCGGCTACCATATTTTCCTGCGAAATCTCGAAGATGCGCCGCCAAGCAGCGGGCGCGGTGGAGACGCTTCGAGCCCGGTAGGCGGTGCCCGACGACGCACCTACTCGGCCCTTGCGAGCTGGGTCGGTCGCGGGCTCGTCGCCGCCTTTTACCGCTCCCAGGACGGCGCCGTCGCCTTTCGGGTGGCAGAGTCGCCGGATGGGGCGAGTCGCGCTAGCCTGCCCAGCAGCCATGAACCCGAAGAATCCGCCCCCCTCTGATCGTTCGGGAACGCCGTCGTCGACGTCCGCCCCTTGGGTTTCTACCGTCCGTGCTGCGTTTGCCGGCGTCCAGGCGCAGGCGGCCGGCGCAGCTGCCGAGAAGCTCTTTCGCGCAACGGGCGAACGCTGGATTAGCTTGGAAATTCGGAGAGCTGTGCAGGGGGCTGTGACGAAGACCGCCGACCGTGTGCTCGCAACGTCGCCGGCACTTGGCGCGGCAAAGGCGATCGTGGAGAGCGACGCCGTCCGGGCGCTGTCTGGGCGGGTGCGGGCACGCCTTCCCGCGAGCTTGCGCGCGACCTCTCCCGCCGTCCTCCGTGCCGCCGAAGCGGGCGCCGCCGCCGCTGCCAAAGAGCTCGCAAAGAACGCGGGACGGGCGGCCGGGGTCGGCTTTGTCATCGACGGCGCCATCGCAGGTTTTCAGGGAATTGCCGCCGTCCGCCGCGGCGAAATGGAACCGATCGATGCCGCCAAACACGCCGCCCGGGAAGGGGCGAAAGGGGCGTTTGCGACGGCCGCTGGCGTCGTCGCGACCGGCGCGGTCGTCGCTGCGACCGGAGGCCTCGCAGCCCCTGTGCTGTTCGTGATCGGCGCCGGCACCGCCCTCGGTGCGCGCGTCGCCCTCGATCGTTGGGACACCAAATATTTGAAGCGCCTCACCGCCGCGGCCGCCCCCCGGGAGGCGCCAGAAGATGCGGAGACCGTGCATGTCGGCGTGCTCGTGACGGCGAACGACTGAACGTCCGCGCGCCAAGCGACGGCCAAAAGAAACCGCCCCAAGCAGTCGTCTGCGTGGGGCGGTTTCTTAGGATAAAGCGGCTATTTCGCTTCGTTGCGCAGGCGGCTGTGGCGCATCCCGTAACCGAAGTAGACGGCGAAGCCGATGATGAGCCAAATCACCAGGCGGAGCCAGGTGTCGCCGGGGAGCCCCTTCATGACCCACAGGCAGGCGATCGCGCCGGCGGGGCCGACGAAGTAGGGTGCGGGGACGCGGAACGGGCGCGGAATATCAGGGTTCGTGCGCCGAAGGATCGGGACGCCGAGGCAGACGAGCACAAAGGCGAGGAGCGTCCCGATGGAGACGAGCTCGCCGACGAGACTCATCGGCAGGATCGCGCTCGCAAAGGCGACGAAAAGCCCGGTCACAACGGTCGCAATGTGCGGCGTGTTGTAGGTCGGGTGGGTCTTCTTGAACCAGGGAAGCAGGCCGTCTTGGCTCATCGCGTAGAAGACGCGCGTCTGCCCGAGCATCATGACGAGGATGACGCTCGACAGGCCAGCGAGCGCGCCGAGCTTCACCAAAAAGGTAAAGGATTTCTGAAGCATCGGTGACCAGCCGCGGAGTTCGACGATCTTGTCGATGCCGACGGCGATCGGGTCCGAAACGCCCAGCTGCTTGTAGGGGACGACCCCCGTCAGCGTGAGCGCGACGAGGATGTAGAGAATGGTGCAGAGTACAAGCGATGCGAGGATGCCAATCGGCAAATCACGCTTCGGATTCTTTGCCTCTTGGGCGGTTGTACTGACGGCGTCAAAGCCGATGTAGGCAAAAAAGACGACGCCTGCCCCGGTGAGAACGCCGCCATTGCCCCAGCCAAAATGGCTTCCGGTCGCATCGACGACGACCGGCGGGACAAGCTTAGCGACGCCGGTCGCGGCCGGGTTTGCGACGAGGTTATCGGCGGTGATCAGACCGATGCCCAGAACCACGAAAGAGACGACGATCACAACCTTCAGGATCACGATCAGGTTGTTCACCCAGGCCGACTCCTTGATGCCGCGATAGAGCACGGAGGCGCATACGAGCGCGATCAGGAAGGCGGGGAGATTAATCCATCCGTAGGCGGTGCTTCCGTCGCCGAGTTTGATCGTTTCCCAAGGCCCCTTCGTGAAGCGGAGGACCGTATCCGGGAACTGAATGTGGAACGTTTTCTGGGGAATAGACAAGAGATAGCCGGACCATGCCGATGCTACCGTCACCGCACCAAAGGCATACTCAAGGACCAAGTCCCAGCCGATGATCCAAGCGATCAGCTCGCCCATCGTCGAGTAACTGTAGGCGTACGCCGAGCCTGCGACCGGGATCATCGCTGCTAGTTCCGCGTAACACAAACCGGCAAGTGCACAGAGAACACCGCCAATTACAAACGAAATAGCAATGCCAGGTCCTGCGTAATTCGCTGCCGCAGTTCCGGTCAACGAGAAGATCCCAGCGCCGATGATGGCGCCGATTCCGAGCATCGTGAGGTGGAAGGCCCCGAGCGAGCGCTTTAGGCCGCCGCCATGGGCTTCGTCGCGGTTGGGGTCGTTGGCCTCCGCGACGACGCGGGCGAGGTCCTTCTTGAGAAACAGATCCATAGGGGGGCGGCGAAGGTACCTCGATTCCTGCCCATCGCGGGCTCGAAGTCGCCTACTTTTCGGGGCCATGACCTCACGCCCCCTGGAAGCCGGCATTCACACTTCGATGCAACGCGGAGAGTCCTACGGGGACTACCTTCACCTGGATCGTGTGCTCGCGGCCCAAGAGCCGCGGAGCACCGCCCACGACGAAATGCTCTTTATCATTCAACACCAGACGTCCGAGCTCTGGATGAAGCTGATGATTCACGAGCTCGACTTCGCCGTTTCTTTGGTGAAAGAAGACCGACTTTCTGAGAGCTTTAAGGTCCTTGCGCGCGTCGCTCACGTGCAGCGGACGCTCTTTGATCAATGGGGTGTTCTCGAAACGATGACCCCGAGCGAATACATGCGTTTCCGCGATGCGCTCGGGCGCTCTTCCGGATTTCAGTCCTACCAGTACCGCGCGATCGAATTCGCACTCGGCAACAAGGACCGCGCCATGCTCGCCCCCCACGTCACGGACGTACAGGTCCATGGCGACCTGGAGCGCCGTCTCGCAGCTCCCTCGATTTACGACGAATTTTTGGCATTCCTCGCTCGCAAAGGGCACGCGATTCCCGCGGAGTGCCTCAACCGAGATTTCTCGAAACCCTACCGCGCAAATCCTGCTGTTACTGACGTCTTCAAGACGATCTATGACGCCCCGGAAGCGAACTGGGAAGCGTACGATATGTGCGAAAAGCTCGTCGATATCGAGGAGCGCTTCCAGCTTTGGCGCTTCCGCCACATGACGACGGTAAAGCGTATCATCGGCTTCGCGCCGGGCACCGGCGGAAGTTCCGGCGTCGGCTTCTTGAAGCAGGCTCTAGAGATCTCCTTCTTCCCCGAGCTCTGGGACGTCCGCACGCGGCTCGTACCGGGCGCAAGTGCCGCTGCGCGACGCAACGAAGGATGACCCACGATAGCCTGCGTCACGAAGCGCGGGGCGGTCGGCTCGGCTTAGAGGGCGAAATCTGGGAGTAGAATCCAGCGATTACGCTTCTCGTCGAGCCCGGTCACGACGACCGCGATCGGGTCACCGACGCGCACGAGCGGCTTCCCCTCGGTCGCGGGGCCTGTTGAAGAGGCCCCGCCCAGAAGCGCGGCCCCTTCGTGGCCCGTTTCCAGCCAGACGGGGCGCGTGCCGGGCGGGGCGAGTGCGAGGCCGAGGTCGCGAAAGAAGACCTTCACGTCAAGCGCGGGCGCATCCAGTTCGACGTGGATCTTCCCACCGGCAAGCCCAAGCACCGTCCCGGAGAATCGGGTCCGCTCGGCGACGGGAAGCGCAAGCTGTTGGCCGAAAATGCGCTCGTGAACGAGGGCGCGGACGCCCTCGTCGAGGGACCGTTGGAGGTCTTTCGACGCATTTCCGGCGGCGACAACTCGGTCGCGGAGGGCGCGATCGGCGACCGGATCGTCGCACCGTTGGGTGAGAAGCTCGGTCATTTCCTTGTGGAGGAAGATGCCGACGAGCTCGCGCATCGGCGCCGAGAAGCGCGCGTAGGAGGAAGCTCCAACGCCGAAGTGGGCGGAGGGTTCAGAAACGAATTGGGAACGCTGATTGAGAATGACCGCCTGGCGGTGAATCGCGCGCGCAATGCCGTCGGTGGGGCCCCCTTCGGGGAGGCGCCGGAGGTAGGCGGCAAGGGCCCGCGAGATCTCGTCGAGCGCCACGTCGGGGAAGAGCCAGGGGTCGTCGGGAAGGCCGTGCATCGCGACGAGAGCAGAAACAAAGCGCGGAAATTGCTCAAGATCTGCGTCGTCCGGCGGCGGATGGATCCGGTAGAGGGGCTGCACGTAGTCGGGCGGCGTCTCCCGAAGGATCCGCGCCCCTTCCGCGTTGCACAGAAGCGAAAGCTGCTCGTTGTACAGTTCGACTTCTTTGCGAACCGAACGCGTCGGGTACAGAAACCCGTCGCCGTCCGGCTTGAGATCAATCTCACTTCGCCGGTAGCGGACGACGTCGCGGTGGCTCGCCTCCGCCACGCGCGCCTCGCCGACCACGCGCAAGAGCCCGAGGCTCTCCGCATATGCGGCTGCAGCGAGCGCTTCTGTCGTCGCGGAAGCGACGCCGTCGTAGAAGTCCTGGACGTCGTCGAAGGCAAGCTTGGCGCGGCTACAGATACGCGCACGATAGACGCGTGTGTCATGCACGCATCCATTCCGGGCGACGGTCGTTTCGAAGACGAGGGCGCGCCGGTCGACCCCTTCGTTGAGCGAGACGACCCCCTCACTGAGCGCACGAGGCAGCATCGGCACCGCGTAACCGGGCATGTAGAAGCTTGCGCCGCGCTTCAGCGCCTCGACAAAAAGGGCACTGTCGGGGCGCACGTAGTAGGCGGCGTCGGCGAGTGCATAATACACAGAGATAAGGCCATCGTCCCGCTTGGCGAGAAAGAGCGCTTGATCGAGATCTTTGGAAGTCCGCGCATCGATGGTCACGAACGGGAGGTGACGGAGGTCGGTCAGCTCGGGGTCGTCGATGCCGGGATTCGCGGCAAAATGTGCTGCTTCCGCGTGGACTTCCGGCGGATGGTCGAGGGGGACTCCGGCGCGAGAAACAAGGTCTCGGAGGAGTTCACCGAGGGTAGCGGGGGGCGTGGCTAGGGGCGATTCAGGTGTAGTTTGCATCAATGAAGGTAGGCCGCAATTTGCGGCAGGAGGGGGGCCGGTGCGTCAACAAGGACGCGGTCGCCGGCAGCGAGAGGGGTGCTTGCGCGCGCGGTGGTGAGCGGACCGCCGTTCACCGTCGCCGCGACGACGCGCACATCGAGAGCCTCTTCGAGGGCCCCAACCGTCTTGGCGGGGCATTGGGATCCTACACGCATTTCGAGCGAGACGCGAAGCGTTCCATCGTCGAGGGGGTAGACGGCACGGACGCCGTCCCAGCGAGCCTGGAGGGCAACGAGCGGTGCGGTGACGGCGCTTGTCGAGAAGGTCCGGTCAAACTCGAGGGCCCCGCCGACCTTGCTCGCCATGCGCTGGTCGAACATCCGCATGACGACCCGAATCTTGGGATTCATCCGGCGCGCGTCGATGGCGACTTCCAAATTTGCCAGATCGTCGTCGGTCGCACAAACCACAGTTCGCGCCCGTTCAATCCCCGCTTCAATAAGAAGTTCGTCGCGACGCGCGTCGCCGCGGATGACGGGGATATTTGCATGTTCCACCGATTCCACGAAAGAGGATGCGTTCCGCTCGATGGCGACGACCGCCTCCCCGAGATCGACGAGGGCGTTGACCACTCGGAAACCGACGTTTCCAAGTCCGCAGACAACCACATGATCTTTCATTCGTTGGCTCCGGAGGCGCGTCCATAGTTCCCGTCGCGCTTCGCGATCCACGAGCGCCGCGCCGACCTTGAGGACGCCTTCGGCAACGACGACGGCGCCGACGACGGGGGTAATCCAGAAGAGCGTGCGGGCGATCGGGGACGTGGGAAAATCTTCCGTCGGCTCAAAAAAGAGCTGCGTGTAAAGTGCATAGAGCGTTGCGCCAAAATCTTTGACGGGGCGACCGTGGCGCGCAAGATCCCAGCGGAACACGAACGCGGCGGCGAGCGTGTAGCCGACCGCGGCGACGAGCCAGGGGCCGAGCTTTCGCGCGACATGGGCGGCAAGCGCGATCCGGAGGGCGAGACCGTCCTCGAAGCGTCTTCGGCGCGCGGCTGCTAGCTCAGACACCGGCGCATTTGCGCCCGCGCCCGACCGCGATGCAACGACGTTGACCGACGCGTTGCAGATTTTCGCCTTGCTCAGACGATCCCTTCCGGCGGGAGCCCGTCGGCGAGGAATTTCTCGGCGTTCGCCAAAACGCGGGCGAGGGGCGGCACGCCGTCGGCGAGGAAGAGACGGTCCCGAGCAGCCACGGCGAGCGATTCGTTTCTTGAATCGAAGGCAACCAGCCGGTCGAGGGCGTCTAGCACCGCGAGACCGCGCCCGCGCGCCATCCACGCCGCCGGCGCTGCGAGGGCGAGGTCGCCGATGGCGGTGCGGTCCCAAACGACGGGGACCGGAGCCTCAAACATCGTGGAAATTCGAGAAAGTCGCCCGGTCAGCCCCGCGAGTTGGACGAGCTGATTCGGAAGGAACCGGGCGTTCTCCGCTGCCGGGGTGAGCTCGGCGATGGCGGCGGCGAGGAGCACCAGGCGGCCCGCCTCAAAGGGGTCGACGTCAGAACCGACCTTCGCCGTCCAGGCGCCGTCATAGCTCGCCGCCCGCCGGAGGGCCGCCCCAACAAGGACCGGAACGAGCGCGGCCGCGGTGTGCGTCTGCAGGGCCGTCAGCAGGGCGTCGACGGCCCGGCGCTCGGAAGCGAGAAGCTCAGAAACCATTGTATTCGCATCAGTTTCACCCACGCTCGTGGCGAGCCCCGCAGGAGGACTCGTCCTGCGGGCAACCTCGTGGAGGGCGACGCGCGTCGGCCGAAACCCGGGCAGATCGCTCTCGGCGACCGCCCAGGCGAGCGTCGATGCCGCACCGAGAGCAAGCGATTCACCGAGCTTATCACCACCGCCACTGGCCAACCGCGCCGCCGCAAGGACGCGCGGGAGCGCCAAACCGCGGTCCCAGAGCTTGAGCGACGCAAACGGAACGAGCCACGCTGCGGTGATTCCTTGCCGTTCCTCGGCGGGGAGGCCGAGGACGCGGGCGAGCGCATCGGTCCGCCGCTCTTCGACGAGGTCTGCCAAGAAGGGGGCGCGATCTTGTTCCAGACGCGCCGAAAACGGCGTCGGCCGCGATCGGGCGCCACGGGCACGCGCCTCGTCAGCAACGGCAGAAATGGCCAGCAGATAGGCGGTCGGCGCCCGAAGCACGCCGACCTCCATCAGGCGCTTCGCGGCGGCGATGGCGAGGATGCCGTCGGCTGCGCCAAAGGGGGTGTGCTCGGCGGCGATCGGCGCAAGCACGGCGAAGGGGCGAGCGACTCCGTCGTCGGGAGGAGCTCCGATAAGCGAAACCAATCGCAAGCTCTCGCGGAGGGCGACATCGAGCTGCCCCTCCAAGGTCGCCCGCGCGAGGTCTCGCTCGGTGCGAAGGCGCGTGGCGGCGCCGTCGAGCTCGGGATCGATAAAGACCGTTTCGTGATGAATTTCAGTTATATAGCGCGCGACGCTCTCGCCTCCGAAGAGGCAATCGCCGGTGCCGAGGTCGAACTTCCAGTTGTGCCAGGGGCACGTGAGGATGGCCGAGCAGCCCTCCTCGGCGGTGGTCCGGACGAGCCCCATGCTGAGCGGGTGCCCCTCGTGGGGGCACCGATCATCCACCACATGAATCGCCTCCTCCCCTCCCATGACGACGCGGACCGCCGCAAAGCGACGCGCCCCGAGCTTCACGAGGCGCGGCTTGTTGGCAGGGAGGTCTTTGACCGGGCAGAGGGCGACGAAGGTCTTCAACGGGCGCCTTGGATTCGGAGCAGGATCGAGCCGTTGCGAAAATCGGCCGCGCGAAAATCGGCCGCGCGAAAATCAGCCGCGGACCGGGAGGTTCTTCCCGGCGTGTTCGGTCGCGATCTGGGCGAAGAAGTCGTTCCCCTTGTCGTCGACGACGACAAACGCAGGGAAATCCTGCACTTCAATGCGCCAGACCGCCTCCATCCCGAGCTCGGGATAGTCGAGGACTTCCACCTTCGTGATGCAATCCTTGGCGAGGCGCGCCGCCGGACCGCCGATGGAACCGAGGTAGAAGCCGCCGTGATTGGCGCACGCGTCGGTGACCGCCTTGCTCCGGTTCCCCTTCGCGAGCATGACCATCGATCCGCCGTGGCTCTGGAAGAGATCCACGTAAGAGTCCATCCGCCCCGCCGTCGTCGGCCCGAAAGAGCCGCTCGCGTAGCCCTCGGGCGTCTTTGCCGGCCCCGCGTAGTAGACCATCGACGTCTTCATGTATTCGGGCATCGGGTTGCCTGCATCGAGGAGCTCCTTGATTTTTGCGTGGGCAATATCGCGGGCGACAATCATCGATCCGCTCAGGCTCAATCGCGTTTTCACCGGGAGCTTCGAGAGCGTCTCGCGGATCTTGGCCATCGGCTGGTTAAGGTCGATCGCGACGACTTCCCCGGCAAGCGCGTCCTCGGTGACCTCGGGGAGGTAGTGGGCCGGCTCGCGCTCGAGGGCCTCCAGAAAGACGCCATCCTTCGTGATCTTGCCAAGGGCCTGGCGGTCGGCCGAACAGGAGACGGCGATAGCGACCGGGCAAGAGGCGCCGTGGCGCGGCAGGCGAATCACGCGGATATCATGGCAGAAATACTTGCCGCCGAACTGGGCTCCGATGCCGCTCGTCCGGGAAAGTTCCAAGATCTGCGCTTCGAGTTCGAGGTCGCGGAAGCCGTGACCGAGCTCGTTTCCCGAGGTCGGGAGGTTGTCGAGGTACTTGGCCGAAGCGTACTTCGCCGTCTTCAGGGCGTACTCGGCGCTCGTCCCGCCGACGACGATGGCAAGGTGGTAGGGCGGACACGCCGACGTCCCGAGCGCATTGAACTTCTGCTCAATGAACGCGAGGAGGCTCTTCGGATTGAGCAGCGCCTTCGTCTCCTGATAAAGGTAGCTCTTGTTGGCCGAGCCGCCCCCTTTGGCCATAAAGAGAAACTTGTAGGCGTCGCCGTCGGTCGCATAGAGTTCGATCTGCGCCGGGAGATTGTTGCCGGTATTTTTCTCCCGATACATATCGAGCGGCAGGAGCTGCGAATAGCGAAGATTCGACGTTTGATAGGTGTCAAATACCCCACGAGAGATCGCCGCTTCGTCGCCGCCGCCCGTGAACACGAGCTGCCCCTTCTTCCCCATGATGATGGCGGTGCCGGTGTCCTGGCAGGAGGGGAGGACGAAACCGGCGGCGATGTTCGCGTTGCGGAGGAGTTCAAGCGCGACGAAGCGATCGTTCGGCGAGGCCTCCGGATCCTGCATGATTTTCTGAAGTTGGGCGAGGTGGGCCGGGCGAAGCAGGTGGGCGATGTCCCGCATCGCCTCGCGCGTGAGGAGCGTGAGCGCTTCCGGCTCGACCTTCAAAAAGGTGCGTCCGCCCGCTTCGAAGGTCGAGACGTAGTCCTTGGTGAGGAGCCGGTAGGGCGTCTCGTCGTGGCCGATGGGAAGCATTTCCTGGTAGGCGAAGGTGCTCATCTCACTCGTTCCTTGTTCGAAGGGTCGTTTCCATTCACGAAAAAGCGAAGACCGTCATTGCCAGGCAATGCACGGTCTTTCAAAGAGCTATTCCAACGAAGCGCAGACGGCAGAAGCTTCAGGGCTTCGGGATCCGGAGGCTCTTGGAGATCATCGCGCAGCCGCTGAGGAAGAAGACCAGCGCGAGCGGGTGCAACGTGAAAGGGCCTACCGCCATCGCGCCGAGGGGGATCTGATCGCCGAAACGGCCCGATTTTACAAAGAAACCGAGCATCGTCACGAGCAGGAGGCTCGACGGGATCGGCGTCCCCTCGAAGTATTTGACCTTGCCGCCCTCGTCGGCGAGTTCGGCGGCGGTCGCGTTGAAGCGCGCAAGGCGCGCGAGGCCGCAACAGACGAAATAGACGAGGATGGCGGCGTCCCAGCCACCGCGAAGGCCGACGGCGAAGGCGAGCGTCGCGGGCGCTACGCCGAAGGAGACGAGGTCGGCGAGCGAGTCGAGTTCCTGCCCGAGGAGCGACTGCTTCTTCTGCATCCGGGCGACGCGCCCATCGAAGATGTCGAAAAAGAGCGACGCCGGGAGCAGGCCAAAAACTGCATACAAATACGCAGAATCATTCGAAACCAGGTACTTGGCGACGCAAAGGATGGAGCTCGTCCCGCAGATGCCGTTGCCAAGCGTGAGGAAGTCCGCGAGCGCGAAGCTGCGGATCATCGAGAAGTGTTTGGGCTTCGAAACGGTCATCGTCGTACTTCCAGGCAGCGCGGCGGGCGCGATGCGGGCGCGACCCTACACGAGGGGGGGGGCCGCTGTCCCGAAGCTTGCGCCCAAATGCTGCACGCGGTCATCGTGGGAGAAGGGTGAACGTGTGGCGCGCCGTAGCGCCCGGCGCGAGGAGCGAAGCACGGTCGCCGCTCTGCAACGCATTCCCCGGCGCCGTCCACGGCTCCACGCAGACGAAATCCTTCCCGGGGACCGACCAAAACACCCAGACGGGCCGCGCGTCGGAGACGGTCAGTTCGAGCCACGGGACGGCATTCCCACCTCGGCGGAGCACCTTCGTCGCGCTGCGGTCGTCGAGGAGATGGAGATCGGTCTCGCCCGTTGGTGTAAATTGCAACGGCTCCGCAGCGACCAAACGCCGCCCGACGTTGTCCCAGGCGCGGTCGGCCTCGTGGGCGACGGAAAGGGTCGGCTTTTCCGCGTTCGGCATCGCAAAATAGGGATGAAATCCAAGGGCCCACGGGAGGGGCACGGTGTCGCGATTTTCGACGGCGGTCGTGAGCGTGAGGCGGTCGGTCAGAGCGACTTCGAGAGTCAGTCGGAAGCGATAGGGGTAGACTGCACGCGTTTCCGCGTCATCTTCGAGGGCAACGGTGATCGCCGCGGCGTCGTCGCTGCGCCGCGCGACTTCTGTGAAGGGACGTTTTCGCGCGAACCCGTGCTGGCTGAGCGCGAAAGGGCGACCACGTCCGAGGTAGCGGTCACCGTTGAGGCGGCCGGGGAACGGAAAGAGCACCGGGATCCCGCCGCGCACGTTCGCCGTCGGGTCCCGAAACGTCGCTTCGTCAAGCGCCAAATACTCGGTATTTCCTGCGGAAAACTGAGTCACCAGCGCGCCGCGAAAGGGGGCGAAGGTCACGCGGCGATCGCCCTCGGCGTGCCCCGCGCGGAGGGTAACGGTTCCGTCGGCGGCATCTTCGACGCGGTAGTGCATCGGGCCATCTAACGAGATTCTGCGCCAATCGGCCACCTCCGAGCGCGGGCGCGACGCAGCAGCGGAGCTTCGTCGAGAAACAAAATGCGCACCGCATCAAATTCACCCTGCCACACCGGCCCCCTGTTGGTATGAGCCCGCCGCGTTGGACATCCCCCTCGCGACTGTCGCCCCCTCCCTGGAGCGCCACCGCAGCGGGAATCGGATTTCCGGCACCTCATCCCCGTTGCACGCCTCCTTGCCTCCTCCGCCCCTCGGCGTGGGACCCGGACCGTGAACATCGTCGAACCACCGCACCTTTTTCATCAAATGGGGGCGTTCCGTTGGAAGAAGACCGCGTCGCACACGAAGAACCTTGGACGACTGAAGACTCCAAGGATCTGTATATGATCAACCGCTGGGGCGGCGGTTACTTCGACGTCGACGAGCGTGGGCTCGTGACCGTCGCACCGCTTCAGGAACGCGGGAAACGGGTCGCGATTCACGATGTGGTGAAAGCGGCGCAAGCAGAAGGGCTGAAAACGCCGCTTCTCATTCGCTTTCAGGACCTTCTCCACCATCGCGTCCGGACCTTGAACGAAGCGTTCCTCGCCGCGATCAATGAGTTTCGGTACCGCGGACTTTATCGGGGAGTTTTCCCGATCAAGGTGAACCAGCTCCACGAGGTGGTGACCGAGATTCTGGATGCCGGTCAGCGGTATCATTACGGGATTGAAGTCGGCTCGAAGCCGGAGATGTTCGCGGGGATTCCCGTGCACACGGATAACGAGTCCCTCATCGTCTGCAACGGCTACAAGGACGACGCGTTCATCCGTATGGCGCTCGTCGGACGGAAGCTCGGCAAGAAGGTGATCCTGATCGCGGAGAAGCTCTCCGAGGTCGCCGCAATCTGTCGACTTGCCAAGGAAATGAACGTGGAGCCGTGGATCGGTCTGCGCGTTCGCCTCGTATCGAAGGGGGCCGGACGCTGGGCCTCTTCGGGCGGTGAGCACGCGAAGTTCGGGCTGACGACCGCGGAGATCTTGGCGGCGACGGAGATCATGAAGACGGCGGGAATGAGCCAAGCTTTCAAGCTTGTTCACTTCCACATTGGGAGCCAGGTTCCCGATATTCTGATCATCAAGCGGGCCGTCCGCGAAGCGGCGCGCTACTACGCGAAGCTCCGCAAGATGGGGCACCCCGTCGAATATCTCGACGTCGGCGGCGGCCTCGCCATCGACTATGACGGGTCGCGTTCGACGTTCCACGCGAGCATGAATTACTCGGTGGAAGAGTACGCACGAGACATCGTCTACAACGTGGCCGACGTCTGCGACGACGAGAAGGTTCCCCACCCGAATTTGGTGAGCGAATCGGGCCGCGCCATCGTGGCGCACCACTCGGTGCTCGTCGTCGAAGCGTTCGGAAGCATTGAGAAAACGGTCGCGCCCGAGTTCCCCTCGAGCGACGATCACAAGCTCGTCCGCTCGCTTTTTGAAGTGGAAGAGACGCTCTCCTCGCAGAACCTCCTCGAAGCCTGGCACGACGCCATTCAGGCCAAAGAAGAGGCGCAGAAGATGTTCGAAGTCGGGCTCCTCAATCTGGACGTCAAAGCCCAGATCGAGACGATGTTCTGGCGCATCGCCGATCGCATCCAGAAGATCGCGAAGACGATGCCCGAAGAGGACCTCGCCGACGACATTAAGGAGCTGCCCCACCAGCTCTCGGACCAGCACATCTGCAACTTTTCCGTCTTTCAGTCGCTCGTCGATCACTGGGCGCTTGGGGCCCTCTTTCCGATTACGCCGATTCATCGCCTCGATGAGAAGCCGACGTCGGAAAGCACGATTGTCGACATCACCTGCGATTCGGACGGGAAGGTGTCCAAGTACATCGATCGCAACGACGTTCGCGACACGTTGCCGCTTCATGCGATCGACCCGAACGACCCGTATTATCTCGGTATTTTCCTCACCGGTGCCTACCAAGACATCATGGGGGACATCCACAATCTCCTGGGGCGCGTGAACGAAGTTCACGTGTTCCTCGATGACGACGAGGAGTGCGGTTACTACATCGAAGAAATCATCGAGGGGAACGCGATCCGCGACGTCCTCGCGATGACGCAATACGAGCCGAAAGACCTCGTCGCGCGCATGAAGGCGCAAATTGACGCCGCGATCAAACAGGACAAACTCAAGCCGACGGAGGGCATGCGCCTCCTTCAGGACTACGAGCGCGGCCTCCTCGACCACACCTACTTGACGATGCCGCACACGCGGAACGTCGTGACCCCATCGCCGAGCGTCCTCCCGCCGCCGGTCGGCTGAGCGTCACTGCGCTTCGGCGCACGAAACAAGCCCCGCCCTCTTTTGGGGAGCGGGGCTTTCTCGTGGCATTTCGGGAAGAAGGTCGAGCCTACGTGCGCGCGACCTGGAAGCCAGCGAGGCTCTGCGCCGTCGGGAAGAGTTCGATTTTGGAGATGTTCACGTGGGCGGGGCGGGTGGCGGCCCACACGATGGTGTCGGCGACGTCGGCCGCGGTGAGCGGCTCCATGCCGCTGTAGACCGCCTTGGCGCGCGCCTCGTCGCCGTCAAAACGGGCCGTCGAGAACTCGGTCTCGACCATGCCCGGCTCGATCGTTGTCACGCGGACGCCGGTTCCGTGGAGGTCGGAGCGGAGGTTTTCCGCGAATTGGGCGATGAACGCCTTGGTTGCACCATACACGTTTCCGCCGACGTAGGCGTGGGAGGCTGCAACGCTGCCGACGAAGACGATGTGCCCCTGCCGCGCCTCGACCATCGCCGGAAGGACGCGGCGGACGAGGGCAATGACCGCCCGGACGTTCGTCGCGAGCATTGTGTCCCAATCGTCCAAGGACGCCTCTTGGGCCTTTGCGAGGCCACGCGCGATGCCGGCATTGGCGACAAGAATCGTCGGGCGGCGGAACTCGAGCGCGACGTTTTCGAGGGCCGTATCGAGAGCCGCCGTGTCGCGCACATCGGCGCGAACCGTCGCCAAACGCTCACTTTCCTTGGCAAATTTCTCCTGTAAGCCGTCAAGGCGATCGGCGCGCCTCCCGACGGCAACTACCCGATGACCGCCGGCCAAGAAGGGGGCGACGCACGCCTCGCCAATGCCACTTGTTGCCCCGGTAATCCAGACGACTTCGCTCATGGGACGCGCATACCACGCCGCGCGCGCGAACAGAACGAACGGCACCGTGAGCCACCTTTTGTCATTGATGATTTCCGCGGAGAACGCGAGGCTTCCGAAATGCACGACCTCGTCCTCAAAGGTGGATTCATCGTAGACGGCTCCGGCGCCCCAGGCTTTGAGGGGGACGTGGCCATCGACGGCGCGCGGATCTCCGTCGTCGACCCGGGAGGAAAGCTCGGCCTGCGGGGGCTCCGTGAAATCGACGCTCGCGGGAAGCTCGTGACGCCCGGATTCGTCGATATACATACGCACTATGACGCCCAAGTGAGCTGGGATCCCTATTTGACGCCGTCGTCCTGGCACGGATGCACGACCGTCGTGATGGGCAATTGTGGCGTCGGTTTCGCGCCCGTGAAAGCCGATCGACGCGCCTGGCTCGTTGAGCTCATGGAGGGGGTCGAAGACATTCCTGGCTCCGCGATGACGGAAGGAATCACGTGGAATTGGGAGAGTTTCCCCGACTATCTCAACGCCATCGCTGCCCAGCCCCACGCGATCGACTTCGGCTGTCAGGTCACGCACGGGGCCCTCCGCGGCTACGTCATGGGCGACCGGGGTGCGAAAAACGAAGACGCCACCGAAGAAGACAAGGCGCAGATGTACCGCCTTACGTTGGAGGCCTTGCGCGCGGGGGCGCTCGGATTTTCGACGTCTCGCACAATGCTTCACAAGTCAAAATCCGGAGAACCAGTCCCCGGAACATTCGCAAAAGAAGACGAAATTTTTGCCATCGGCGCCGCCCTTAAAGACGCGGGCCATGGGGTATTTCAGCTTGCCGCCGAGCACCTCGATGCACCGCGCGAGCTGACGTGGATGCGCGCGCTCGCCGCGCAGACCGGGCGGACGGTGTCCCTCAACTTGAACCAGACCCCCTGGGGACCGGACGTGTGGCGGGAGGTCATCACGATCGTGGAGGCGGCCCAAGCGGCCGGGGAAAATGTGCTCGTTCAGGTGCCTGGACGGTCGATTGGTGTGCTCCTTGGCTTCCGAACGACGGCGCATCCGTTCGTTGCCTCGAAGACCTTCCAGGGGCTCGCCGATCTCCCCTGGGAGGTACAACGGGAGAAGCTGCAGGACGCTTCGATTCGTGCACAAATCCTTGCAGATGAACCGATGGACCTCGGCCCCTTCGCGAACTTCGTGACCCGCGCGTTTGCACAAATGTATCTGTTCGAACGGGGATCTACCGGAATTGAAGACTACGAGCCGGATCCGGAAACCTCCCTTGAAAAAAGGGCGCACGCGGCCGGTGTTTCGCCGGGGGAGCTTGCCTACGATGCGATGCTCGCCGATGGCGCAGAAGGGCTCCTGTACCTGCCGCTCTTCAACTACGCCTACGGAGACCTCGATTTTCTCCGGACGCTCCATTTGCACGCCCACACGCGCCTTGGACTCTCAGACGCGGGGGCCCATTGCGGCGCGATTTGCGACGGCGGGATGCCGACGTTCATGCTGACCCACTGGACGCGAGATCGTACGCGCGGTCCGAAGATGTCGCTCGAGCGGGTCGTCTTCCGCCAATCGCGGGAGGCGGCGCTACTCTACGGGCTCGCCGACCGCGGCCTCTTGGCCGCCGGCCTCCGCGCCGATATCAACGTCATCGACTACGATGGGCTGTCGTTCGATCGGGCGGAAGTCGCGTTTGACTTCCCCGCCGGCGGCCGGCGACTGGTGCAGCGCGCGCGCGGGTACCGACACACCTTCGTCGCGGGTACCGAGATTGTGACCGACGATTCGTTCACTGGGGCGATGCCGGGCAAACTCGTCCGCGGCCCACAAAATCCCCAATAAAAAAAACGTGCTTCCCGGAAGGAAGCACGGTTTGTGTTCGTACAGCGGGGCGTCCCTCAGAAACGGAGGCCGCCGCGCTGGACGACGACCGTCCCCGGGTTGAACGTCCCCGCCGGCGGCGATTCGCGGCCCGGATTGTAGAGCAGGCCCGCGGCGACACCGCCAGCCAGCAGGACCGCGCCACCGGCGATAAAGGGCCAGATCGGGACCTTCGATTCTTTTTCGAGGGTCACCTGGATGGTGCGTGCTTCCCCGGGAACAACATCGACGTCACTCGTGTACGGAAGGTAGCCCTCCGCGCTCACGCGGACGTTGTGAGGACCGCCGGAGAGGTCCGAAGATACCGTCCCCTTGCCCGAGGCCTTGCCGTCGATGACAACGGAGGCGAACGCCTGCGTGTTGATCGTCACGCGCGCGGTGTGAGGAATCTGGATCAGCGAGAACTCGACCTTCGCTTCGGCGGCGCCGCCAATCGGGACGTCTTTCTCAAGTTCCTTAAAGTCAAACTTAGTAACCTTCACTTTGCGAACGCCAAGATCGACGATAATCGGCAGTTCAATCGGGGTTTTTCCGACGCTCTCGCCGTCGATGGCGACGTCCGCGTCGGGCTGATTGACGACTACGCGGAGCTTGACCGTCAGCGGTTCGACGGTCGCGAGCAGGTTGGTCGCGGCGAGGCGCTCGTCGGCGGAAATCACCTTGTCCCCCTCGGCGAGGTACTTCTGCACGAGGACAAACACCTTCGCGTAGTGGCGAAGGTTTCGCTCGCAGGCCGCCATGTTCCAGAGCAGGCGCGGGTCTTTCGCCTGGTCGTAGGCATTTTGAAACTTGATGCGCGCGCCGGCGAAATCGCCCGCCTTGTAGAGCAGGGCTGCCGAGTCGTATTCGGCCTTTGCGGGCCCCGAGAGGCTCTCGGCGAGGGTAGGCGTTTTCGGCGGCTCGGGCTTGACGTCCTCGGGCTTCCCCGGCTTCACGCCGGCCCCCTTTCCCGTCGGCGCAACCGGTTTCGGCTGAGCAAACGCGGCGTTTGGCGCGAGCAGCGATACAAACAGAAGCGAAGAGACAAGGATTCGGCGCGTCGACTGCATTACTTGATCCCCATATTTTCAAATACGGTTCCCGTGTTTTGTGGGGGAGCCGTTTTCGCGGTGGGCGGAGTCGTGGGTTGGGAGGCGGGCGTTCCCGAGCTCCCCTTCCCCTTCGTGTCTTTGCCGGCAACCGGCGGGATTTTTTCGGAATTCGCAGGGGGCGCCACCGACGATGCGATGGCTGCTACGGAAAGAACCGGCGGAATCGTCGCCACCGACGCGGAGGGGGCGGGAGCCGTCACCACCACTGTTACGACGGAAGCCGGCGCATTGATACCGGAGGTGGGCCCGGGATCTTTTCGATTGAGGAGGAGCCCCACCGATACACCGATGGCCACCAGGGCGACCGCGGCGACCGCCGCCACGGGGACCCCTTTGGAAGCGGGGGCGGCCCCGGCGGTCACCGCGAGGTCGGTAGCGGTTGACGAGGCGAGGCCACGAGGCTCGTCGACGAGGCCCGAAAGCGGCGGTTTCGAGCCAGAGATCGCGGTTACCGGGCTGTTCGCATCGACCGAGGTGCGGGCCGCAAGAACAGCAGCACCAACCTCGTTCGCCGTATCGCCGGCGAGCGTCGCGCCATCCCCCATCGCGCCGAAGTCGTCCAACGAGAGCGATTCGCCACGCTCAGCCGCCGGGAGCTCGGTCCCAAGCACGCGGGCGATCCGGAAGGCGGCGGCCCCATCGTCCCCCGCCAGCGAGGCAAGAGCATGGGCAAACTCGCCAACGTCTTGAAAGCGATCCTTCGGGCTCGTCTTGAGACAAAGAGCGACCGCGTCGGCGACCGCGTCCGGCACGCCGGGGGCCAGCTCCTTCACGGGCGTGTATTGCGTTTGAAGGATCATCGCCACGATCTCGGGCATCGTGTCGCCGTCGAAAGGCTTTGCGCCGGTCAATAGCTCGTAGAGGATGACGCCGAGCGCCCAAATATCGCTCCGAGCGTCGACCTGCTTGGAAGACATGAGCTGTTCGGGGCTCATGTAGTGGGGCGTCCCCATGATCGAAGAAGTTCGCGTAATTGCGCGACCCCCATCTTCGGACATTTTTGAAATACCGAAGTCGAGAACTTTGACCTTCTGACGATGATCCGGCGTTCGCGCGAGGAACAAGTTTGCCGGCTTCAAATCTCGATGAACAATCCCAGCCGCGTGTGCCTCTGCGAGCGCCTGGCAGGCCTCGAGCAAGTACCGCACCGCCTCCTCGGCGGGGAGTTGGCCGCGCTTCAAGAGGAGCGACTCAAGGTCCTCCCCTTCCAGGTACTCCATGACCATGTAAGGCGCACCGTTTTCGATGCGCCCCACGTCGAGGATTCGGACGGCGTGGTCCCCTTTGATCTTCGATGCCGCGCGGGCCTCACGGGCAAAACGCTCAACGATTTCATCGTTTTCGAGCATGTGCGCCAGGAGAAACTTGATGGCTACCCGCTGATCAAGATCGACGTGCGTCGCCGCGAGGACAACGCCCATGCCCCCCTCACCGAGGACGCGGTCGATCCGGTATTTTCCAGCGACAACGTCGCCTTCTCGAAACGGAGCAGTCATCGTCTCATCCTTGGCAGCGCTTGTATCACGGCCCCACGTTTGCGGGGCAACCTCACCACGGGACGAACATTCGCTTGTTTGGGCGTCACGGTAGGCACGCTTCATACAGGCCGGGCCCGTCGGGAATCGGGCCGGCCGCCGTTGAAAGCTCTAAGCGGGACCAGGCGAAGTACAGGCTGATCCCGGTCGTTGCATTATACACAGACACCCCCTTCCTTTCGGCAACGACCAACAGTCCGTCGCACCGGGAGCAACGCGCCACTTTCCGCGTTTGTAAGCACGAGCGCGACGGCGTTGCTGTCGTCGGGAACGACGAGGTCGGCGCCAAGTGCGGGCGTGATCTCGGCCGCCTCTGGCTTCGCGTAGGCTGCTGCGGAAACGATTCCGAGGGCCAAAACGGCGCGGGGGCGAGGAGTACGCATGGGATCAAAGGTGGCACGGGCCGTGGCATTCGTCACCGTGAAACCTACATCGGCACTCCGCTCAAAGCGGCGCGATCGCTTTCACCACGCTCTTGTCGAGTGCCCACGGGGCACAAAGCGGTGTCTCAACGACTTTCCGGGGGCACCGGTCTGTCACCGCGACGCCGCTCACGATTGCGACGCCGTTGGCCAACGTCCGCTCGCGACGAAGCATCTTGCATACACTCGTCGGGAACGTGATGCGACGGTTCGCCGTATCAACGCTGGCCGCTTCCGTGCCGGGAGTCTTGGTCGCAGCGTTCGCGCCATCGAGAACGACATAACAATTGGCGCCGTTGCACAATGCCGCCTTTGCCGCATCGTCAAAGGACGTTTCGAGGGCAGTTCTTGAGATGACCTCAATTCCCGCGCCGGTGGTCGATTTTGGCTCAGGGCGAAGGAGCCCGATCGTCATCTTCTCAAGATCGATCGTTGCAGGAATGGCGACCGCGCAGCCTGCCGCGTCGTCGACGAGGGTCAGCGGCGTTGCGCCGGCGAAACAGGCAGAGGCATCCCAGCAGGTAGCGCCGCCTTTGTCGTCCGGCCCCGACCCGCCGCCATAGATCTGGGCGGAGCTGTAAATCGGCAGCTTGTTTACATCGTCCCCGAGGTAGTCGAGGGGGTCCCGGCAGACGCCATCCCGCGGCGGATGCTGCGCGTCGCAAGCCTCCGGGCCAGTCGCGAGCACGACGTCCTTGGGAGAGTCCTGAAGTATGCCATAGGTCCCCGACGCGGTCCGGGCGTCGAGTCGGGAAAGATGCACGTGAATGATTCGAGCGTCGGTCGTCGGCACGGTCGCGCGAAAGTCTCGGAAGACCGAAGCTCTCCATTCCTTCGGCTTCGAGATTTCCCCCGCGTAGGCAATCACGACGACGCGAACGTCGGAACTCGTGTCGGCCCCCCTCGTCAGGTCAACGCGGAGCGTCGCCGGAAACCGGAGTTGGTAGGCGGCGCGGTCGTCAAGAATGGTCTGCGGAGGGCTGAGCAGCGTTACGCCCTTTTCATTGTAAACGCCGATACTTAGCGCCACAATTTCCGTCGGTGCGCTCATGTCGGTGTCGACGGCGAGCACGAGGCAGGCAGCCGGGTCGGGCGAGCAGGCGGGTGCAGACGCGGCGAGGAGGCCCGTCGTGAAGAGGGCGAGGAGCGGACGGAGAACACGCAGACGCATGGGTCACCTGTACCGGGATGAGAACGGCTCCGAAAGGAGGTTCCTCGATCAGAGGCACTTCTTGGGCTGTTTCCAGCACTTCGGAGCGATCTTCAGGACGAGCTGCCCGTCGCGGACCGTGTTCCAGTAGATGGCATTGTCGTCGGCGCGAACGGTCCGGAGGGGGCGTGAGCCGACCGCCTTCCCGATCTCCTGCCAGTCCCCCCCCGCCTTCGGGATGGCGAGGATACGGTCGGCACGCGTGAGCGGATCGGGCGAGCCCCCCTCGATCGGAAAGTAGAGATAATCCTGATCGAGGATGAGGCTTCGCTGGGCGCCTTGAAGGAGCCCATCAAGGGTGAAAGGAGTCGCGTTGAGGACGGCTCCGAGCTCCGTCGCGGGGGTCGCCGCGTCTACGCGGACGATCGCGCTGTGCGTGACCCCGCCGACGGTGGCATAGACGGTCGGGAGCGTGCCCGCCGGATGGTCGACGACCATGGAGCGAACCAGGCCATCTACCGTCGCGAACGGAACGATTTCCGCGCTTCCCGGCGTGAAGCGCCCCACCTTCGACTGAAAGGTCGTTCCACACGCGACGTAGATGTCCTTCCCGTCGGCGGCAATCGCCGAACATGCGCCGGGCGAGTGGGCAATTTCTTTCGCGCGGATCGCCTTGACGGCCGGATCGTAGGTGAGTTCGTAGAAGCTCGGCACAAGCGCCGACGTCGTCCCACCGAAGGGAATCCCTGTCGCGTAGGCAAGGAAGTTTGCCCCCCCTTGAAGAATGGCGGCGTCCAAAACAGCGAGACTGTCTTTGCCCGTTGCCGAGAACAAGGTCGCTGAACCAATGTCCGGACCTACGACGGCGAACGCCCCCTGCTTAATGACGGCGTCATAACCGCCGTAAAGGAAGGTGGTCCCCACGGAATCGACGAACAACCGCGCGCTCGACCCCGAGATATTCAAAAGCGGGGTATCGTCGCCGATATTCACCCCGTCGGGCTCGGCAACGAACACCGGCTTTCCAGCGGCGATGACGAAATCGTTGAGCGCCGTACCTAGTAGATCTCCTCCCGGCTCTTCCTCCACGGCCGGTCCAACCAGCGCGGCCGGAGGAACGACGTTCGGGTCTGGTGCGTTTGCCTGCGCAGTTACATCGGGCGAACAGAGCGGAGTTTCACGCGTTTTCGGCTGGCAGCCATAGCCCACAACGACGTCGGCGAGGAGCTCCCGCTTCTGTTGGAGAACGTCACGAAATCCCGGTCTGAGCGTGATGACCTGAGGATCCGCTGGATCGATGTAGTAAGCCCCTTTCGGGATGTCCCGCTGGCCTTCCGTCGGGGCAGAACCTCGATTGAGGACGACGAAGCAATCGGCACCTTTGCACATCGACTTTTGCGCGCCTGCGCTCGTCGGTGGGCGCTTTCGCCGCACCGCAAAGTTTACGCGGTCAAGATCGACGCCTTGGGGAAAACGGATGGAAACCTCCTCCTTGTCGTTCAAGGTCAAGGCGACGCCGTCCCCCAGAGAGACACGACGCGTCTCAAAGCAGGCCTGAAAGTCAAAACACTTATTGTCGCCAAAGACGAGACCGTCGCTGTACTTTTGAAGGGTCTTGACATCGACGACTTGGGGGACGCACTCGCCGTAGACGCTGGTCTCCCCATCCGGGCAGAGAGCGCCTTTGATGGCGAGGGGGTTCCCGAGTTTGCCGGCTGGGGTGAGCACGGGGTCGACGGACGTCGGGCTCGCCTCCGAGAGACTCCCGCTCGCAGATCCCCAGTCGAGGTAAGAAAGATCGACGGGCAAGAGCGCGAAGTCGGTCTCGGGGAGCGTCGTCGTGATCGATCGGAGAACTTGCGCCTTGTCGTCTTTGTAGGCGACGACCCGAATCGTAACGCTGGCAAGATTGTAGCTGTCGCCGCGCGCCACCGTGATGGTCGATGGAAAGCGAATATTGTCCCCTTCGATGACGCCGTAGATCGACTGGAGCACGCTCCCGGTGGCGGTGTCGGTCACGTCCAGCGAAACGCTCGTCACGTCGTCCGGCAGGGCCATGTCGGTCTGAAGGGCCACGATAATGCCGCTCGCCGGGTCTTTGGCACAGGCGGCAGTCGCAAGAGCGATCGCGAGCGGGAGGGCGATCAGGGCACGGTAACGGGACATAGAAGCCTCCGGACAGGGGAAGAATCGCGCGGAGCGGTCGAACTTCTTAAGGAACTCCGGCGAAGCCCCTCAGTGTGACCGGAAGCGCGGCACCGGTAAAGGGGGAAGCCTCAAAACGCAAAAAGGGGGCCCCTGGCCCTTCCCCTCCCGGCTCGGCAATGCCTCAAACGCCGCGCACGGCTACGCACGCTCAGTGGGCCGCAGAGGTGTCGACCGGTCCCTTCGGCTTTTCGAGCATCAAGAGCAAGAGAAGACCGAGCGCAACCGACGCAGCCACAATCTCGAAGCAGCCCGAAAACGATTTCACCATCGCCTGAGTGACAACCTTCCCCTTCAGCGCCATTTCAGGAACGAGATCTCGCTGAAACGTCTGCGAACCGAGAGCGCCGCGGATCGTACGATACTGATCCAGCGCGACGGGATTGTATGGATTGATCTGCTCGGACAAGTAGCTCGAATTTCGCTTGATACCGTCGGTAACGAACATCCCCATGAGGGCCGTTCCAATCGACCCACCAAGCTCACGAGTCAGATTAAAGAGACCGGTCGCGTTGCCGCGTTTTTCCGCGGGCACCCCGGAGAGTGCCGCGACCGTCACCGGGATAAAGATAAATCCAAGTCCCGCACTTCGCACAAAATTTGGGCGAACGAGGTCCCAAAAGCCGGCCGCGGGAGTGAGCTTGGACGCAAGGAATTGACTGCCTGCCACGACAAAGATTCCAAGCGCCAAAAGCGCCCGCGGATCAAATCGACTTCCAAAACGCCCAATGAGCGGCATGAGGAGGACGGAAACAGCACCGGCGACAAGAAAAATCTTTCCTGTATCAAGCGCCGTATACCTCATTACAGATCCAGCAAACAAAGAGAACAGATAGCTACCGGAAAAGAGCGCAAATCCGGTTAAGAAGTTTAGCCCAGTACCCGCTGCGTAGCTTCGAACGAGAAAGATCCGCAGGTCTACGACAGGGTTCTCGGTCTCGAGCTCGTGAACAACAAACGTGATGAGCGCGATGGCTCCAACGACGGCCGCGATCGCAATTTCCTTGCTTTCGAGCCAACCTTCCCGATTTCCCTCCTCAAGAACGTACTGAATCGACGGCATCGCGACTGCGAGCAACGCGATGCCAAAGCGGTCGATCGGTGCGTTCTTTGGCGGCTCAAAGCCGGGCTGCTCGACGAATCGAAAGATGAGGTAAATCGCGAGCGCGCCGATCGGTACGTTGACCAGGAAAATCCAATGCCAATCGAACCACTCGATGAGGTACCCGCCAATCGTTGGCCCAAGAAGGGGTCCCGTAATCGCTGCAAGGCCAAAGAGACCCCCGGCCATTCCGTGTTCTTTCGCGGGGTACCGCGCAAAGAGAATCGTCTGCGCCGTCGGAATGATTGCCCCGCCACCTAATCCCTGGAGGATTCGGAAAACGACCAGCGATGGCAGATTCCAAGCGGTCCCGCACAGGGCGGATGCAATGGTAAACAGGGCGACACTTGCGGCAAAGTATTTCTTGTAGCCGAAGCGCTTCTGGAACCAGCCTGTCATCGGAATAATGACGATATTCGCCATCATGTACCCGGTAGAAACCCAGCCAATTTGGTCAATTGGTGTACCGAAGCTGGCACGGATGTCCGAGAGGGCGACGTTTACAATCGTGATATCAATCATCGCCATCAAGGCAGTGACCATGACGACCGCGGTAATCCCCGCCTTGGATCCCGTAACTTCTGTCTGCTGGCTCATCGAAGGTCTCCAAGAACTGCCGCGCGTTGCGCATCACTCGGCCCGAGAATCACTTCGTTCGAACGACAGCCTTTACGCTCATTCCCGGTCGCAGTGTCGCACCGACGTCGCCATCAAAACGGATGAGCACGGGCACGCGCTGAACGACTTTGGTAAAATTTCCCGAGGCGTTGTCCGGTGGCAAGAGCGAGAAGCGCGAGCCGGTCCCTGCCGCAAGGCTCTCCACGTGCGCCGAGAACGAGCGCCCCGGGAAGGCATCCACAGCGACTTCGACGCTTTGGCCCTCATGCATCTCCGCGATTTGGTCCTCTTTGTAATTTGCGACAACCCAAACGTCATTCGTGGGCACGATTGCAAAAAGCGGGCGGTCCGGCGAGACAAGCTGGCCGACTTCTACGTTTCGACGGGCAATGGCCCCATCGGAGGGCGCAACAACCTTCGTATAGCTCAGATTCAGCTCCGCCTGATCGAGTGCCGCCTGCGCCTGCTCCACGCGCGCCGTTGCTAATTCTACCTGCGCTTTCGCCACTTCAACCTGCTCGGGGCCGGCGTTGGCGGCCAAGAGCCGACCGCGTGCGCTCTCCACCGTCCCTGCCGAATTTGAGACGTTTGCTTGCGCAGCAATTAGACGCGAACGTGCCTGAGTCAATAAGGCTTCTGCTTGGTCGTGCGCGGCGCTCTTTGCATCATAGTCAGCTTTTGATACCGCTCCTTGACCAAAAAGCTTGTCGCTGCGCTCGAACTCGGAACGCGCGAGCTTCGCGCGGGCCTCCGCGGCGAGGATGTCGGCCTTCGCCTGCTCAATGCTTGCAAGCGTCGTCCCCGCAACGGCCGAGGCTTGGGCAACCCCCCCTTTTGCGACGGAAAGATTCGACGCGACGGAGGCCTCGGTCACGTTGCTTTGTGTCTGCGCGGCCCGAAGGCTCGCCTTTGCGGCGGCGAGGTCGGCCTTCGCGGCGCGGAGGCGGACTTGGTAATCCCGATCGTCGAGCTCCACAAGAACATCGCCGACTTTGACGACCTGATTGTCCTTCACGAGGACGTTCTTGACCGGCGCAACCACGCGCGGCGCGACGCTGGCAACACGCCCTTCCACGAAGGCGTCATCGGTCGTCTCCTTACCCCGACCAAGCGCCCACAGCGCCCCTCCTCCCACGATTGCGACCGCCGCAAGTGCGGGCAGGATTTTCTTCGCCCGCCCCTGCTTCGCGACGGGGGCGGCGGGGGCTTCGGAAGCGGGAGAAAGCGGCTGGTCTGCGACAGTGGCCATGCTCCCCGCTTTGCGCCTTCTGTGCCAACCGCTCCCGAGGCGCCCCCGCGAAGCCAATACGTTGATTTTAAAACACTTGTCGACCAACAAGTAGGTTCATCGCGCGGGAGAACGAGCGTGCGCTGCGACGAATCGGTAGGCAAATCGGATGACACCCGGTTGCTTCCGGATGTATTCCGTCTTCTTCCAACGCCGATGGATGTTCTTCCGATGCCCCCCGACGAGCCGCATTCGGCGGCGGCGATCCGCGCACTCCGTGGTGAACGAAGCCGCGCCCACTTCGCACGCCTCGTCGGCGTGACCCCGAATACCGTGTACCGGTGGGAGCTCCCAGAGGGCGCGAAAGAGGCACGACGCCCCCGAGCCGGGGATCGCGCGCAGCTGGCCCGCCTCGCGCAGGCATCGACGGAGAGCGCGCGGCTTGAACCCTCCGGCCACGAACGCGATCGCTGGTCGGTAGAGGTAGCTCCCGAGCTTTCGGCGATGGAAGCTCGCATTTTACGGCTCTTTTCCGCCGATCACGAAGGTGCCTACGCAGAGCTGCTCGGTGTGCTTGGGACGCCCCTTGCTCGCGCCGAAGGGGCGCTGGCCTCGGCAGGACTCAGTCTCCACGCAGCACTCCGCCATTTCGACGGGGAGCGCGCGCTCGTCGCGCTCGCACCGGCGCTCCGTGTAGCGCTCGAGCCGGAGGCCCACCTTTCAAGCGGCGCCAGCATCGTGGGCGAGTGGACCTTCGGTGCCGCGGCTGTCCTGCATGCGCTCCCGCAGAAAAGACTTTTTGATCTCAGTAAGTTGCAGGACTTTGCGGCCAACGCTGTGCGCGCAGCGGACGTGCATGGCGGCTCCGTGGGGCGTCTCCTTGCCGCGAGCGCCTTGAATGCGGCGGCGGCAACGGTCGGCGACGAAGCGCTGGCCGAGCGGGCCTTCCGCCTGCTCCCGCGGGTATCACGCGGCGCACTCCCGGAACTGCTCTCCGCCCATCTCGATGAAATACATGCCTTTCGCATGCTTCTCCGCGGCGAGATGACGGCGGCGCGTTCCCACCTTGAGGCGGTCGCCGAAGCGGCCGAGCGCCTCAAATGTCGTCCCCTTGAAGCACGTGCCCTCGGGTGCCTCGCGGTGCGGCATCTCGACGACCTCGCCGACCCAGAAACGGCCCTCGCGATCGCTGCCCGGTCTCGTCGAGCCGCGGAGCGTGGGCGCTTAGGCGGCGGAATTCACGATGCTTTTTCGACACGCGCGGAGCTTGAAGCGCTGCTTCGCCGTGGCGCTGTGGACGATGCAGTCGCGCGGCTGGGGGCGCTCGATCGCGCGACGGAGGAGACGGGGTTCCCGCCGTTCCCTGCGCTAACCGCAGTCGCCCGCGTCCTGCTGTTTGCCGGACGCTACGACGACCTCGAGAGCCGCGCGAGTGCGCTCCGTGGAGGGCCCTCCGAAGGGACTTCAATCCCACGTTCCACGGATTTCAATTCAAGCTTCGACGCAATTATTCCGATTGCTGACGCCTACGCGACCTATTTCGAAGCGCTCGCCATCTACGGCCGCGGAGGCGGTTCGTCGCTCCTCCTGGCGACATTTGTCGAAGCGGAGGCGAAGGCGGGGCGCTGGCGCCTTTTGCGAAGAGATGTCCTGGTTTATGGAACAGGCGCCCTCCTCGCGTGCGGCCGATTTGATGAAGGGGAACAGTCGCTACGCCGCACACAGCGCCTCCTCGATCGCCTCCCGTCGCCATGGGCAATCGCCCATTCGCGACGGCTGGAGGGGACTGTTTTGGCCGCTCGCGGGGACTGGATCTCCGCAAGAACGCACATTGAAGCGGCGATCGCCGCCTTCGAGGTCGCGAGGGATTCCGTCGATGCGACCCTCGCACGCTGGTTGTTCGCTTCACGGGCTGCGATGAACGGCGAGGTGCTTACCGGCGACGCCTCCCTCGAAGCCCGTCGTGCCGCCTTTCTGCCGATGGGACTCGTGCTCCCGGCGACCGTCGAAGCGGGCCTCGCGCGCCAGCAGCGGCTTCACGATGCGCGCCTGCGCGGCGGCGACGGAAGTTCCCCCCAACTGCCGACGAGCACGCATCGCTTCACCGCAGCGCGCCTGGTCGTCCCCGTTTCGCGGCTCACGGTACGCGGGGGAGACCGGCGGCTGATCGAGCGCGAACTCCTCGCTGTTCTTGGAGATTTGCTCGCGCCGCGCGTCTTCCGAATCGAGGAGATCGACTCCGCTGGGGCGGCGGTCGCAGGCCACGGAGCCCCTCTCCCGGCACTCGCATCGTGGGTAGAATTCGGTGACGGGACCGGGCGCCGGATGCGGATCGGGACGGCAGGCGTCGTGGAAGACGACACCCGTGCCGCCATGACGGTCCTCGCTCATGTGGCATCGCTGGCGCTGGAGGTCGCAACGGTGCGCGGACTCGGCATCGAGCACGTCGGAGAGAGCCGCCGGCGCCTCGCGACAGCGGCGGAGGACGATGAGAGCGACTACGAGGCGCTTCCATCTGAATTCATAGCGTTTTCCTCCGCCATGCGGAAGCTCCGCAAGGAAGTGACGACCGTCGCGACGTCCAAGGCGACCGTCGTTGTCACCGGTGAATCGGGCAGCGGAAAGGAAGTCGTCGCGAGGGCCCTCCACACCGCTTCGCCGCGAAAAACGCGCCCGTTCGTGACCTTCAACTGCGCGACGGTCCCGCGCGACCTCTTCGAAGGGCAGCTCTTCGGCTTCAAGCGCGGGGCATTCACGGGGGCGACCGCCGACCACGCCGGCGTGATCCGCACCGCCGACCGCGGAACTTTGTTCCTCGACGAGATCGGCGAACTGCCGCTCGACGTACAGCCCAAGCTACTGCGATTCCTAGAGAATCAAGAGATCGTCCCCCTGGGCTCGGCCCGGGCGATCCCCGTCGACGTTCGCGTCGTCGCCGCGACCCACCGGGATCTTGGCGCGCTCGTCCGTGCCGGCGCCTTTCGAGAGGACCTCTTCTTCCGCCTTCAAGTCGTCGCGCTGTCGGTGCCGCCGCTCCGCGAGCGACGGGAAGACATCCTTCCCCTCGCACGTCATTTTCTAGAGCGATTTGGAGGACATGAACACCCTGTTCTTCTCACCGACGACGCAGCTACGCGGCTCCTCGCCCATCGCTACACGGGAAACGTCCGCGAACTGCGGAACATCGTGGAGCGGACGCTCGCCCACGCACCGGAGATGACGGTCCTTCGCGCCGACGCGCTCCGCATGGATCTGGAGCGCGATCGCGAGCGGGAATAATCTTTGCTAACGAGGTGCGTCATGAGCGGCACCCACTTCCCCGTCGTCGTCCGAATCCCCGTTGCTTGGGGGGATATGGACGCGTTTCAACACGTAAACAATACCGTCTATCTCCGCTGGTTCCAGGAGGCACGAATCGTCTATCTCGACGCGGGCGAGATGGCTTGGCGAGACATTTCCCAGAAAGTTGGTCCGATTCAAGCGACCGCTCAGATTCGCTACCTCGCGCCGGTCACCTACCCCGACTTTGTGCACGTGCGGGTTGGAGTCGCGACGCTCGGGACCACCTCGATGGTGATGAAGTACACGATCCATTCAGAGCAGCGGAACGCGCTCGTCGCCGACGGCGAAACCGTTATTGTCATGTACGACTACGCGAAGGGCGAAAAGGCGCCAATTCCGGAGGACATTCGCGCGGCGGTTCTGCGGATCGAGGCACGCGAGACGGACGCACTGCGCGTCGGATTCAACCAGGCTGAACACCCCGCGGGAGCCTAGAACCCCCGTCGACCGCCTGGACCCCCACGCAAAGGGCGCCGCAATCGCGTCGGTGCGCTTGTTTCCGCCGACAGAGCCAAATAGCATCGCGGGATGCGCATACCGGCTCGGCCCCGTGTCATCCTCCGCCACTGCGACCGCTACGACGTCGCGACGATTCGCCGCATCGTCCGTGAAGGGATGGACGCGCTCGGAATTGTTCCCGAGGGGAAGACGCTCGTCAAACCGAATTGTGTCTCCAGTGGCGAGCAGTTTCTCCATGCATACACGCGCCCCGAGTTCCTCGAAGGCGTGCTGCTCGCTCTCCAAGATCGAGACGCCTCGCGGGACGACCGCAGCAAGCCGATGACCGAGCTCGCCGTCGGCGAACGTTGCGGCATCACGATCCCGACGCGGATGGCTTTTGAAGGGGCTGGCTACTACCCGATGTTCGAGCGAACTCGGGTAAAACACTATCATTTCGAGGAAGAGCCTCAGGTCGAAATCCCGCTCACCCACCCCGGGCGCCTCCGCGACTACCTCTTCACGCCCGAGCCGGTCGCAAAGGCCGACACGTTTATCAACTGTCCGAAGTTCAAGAGCCACCCGTGGACGACGGTCACCTTCTCGATGAAGAATTACATCGGGATCCAAGATGATCGTCACCGACTCATCGATCACGATCATCGGCTCGACGAAAAAATCCGCGATCTTCAGTTCATCGTTCAGCCGAAATTTATCGCGATTGATTGCATTGTTGCTGGCGAAGGGCGAATGCTCACGCCGAAGCCGCGCCAGATGTCGCTGATTCTTATGGGGGACTCGCAAGCGGCCATCGACGCCGTCGGCTGCCACATTCTCGGACTCGATCCGCGCTCCGTCGACCACCTCCGCCTCGCCGAAGAGGCCGGCTTTGGCTCCCTCGACCTCGCCACCATTTCCGTGGAAGGGGACGTGACGCTCGAAGAGGCCCAGAGGCGCGCGGCAGGCTTTCAAGTAGGCCTTGTTCGCGTCGAAAAGTACTTTGAAGGGACGAACGTCACCGCCTACGCCGGGCCGCCGCCGGAGAAGGAAAAGACCGACTACTGCTGGGGAGGCTGCCCAGGCGCCCTGGAGGAATCGATTGAGATTCTTCGCCAGTATGACGACGAATGCGACGAGAAAATGCCGCGCGTGCATATCGTCTTCGGCGCCTACGAGGGGCCGATCCCGCGAAAGCCCGAAGAGCCGATCGTCTTTATCGGCGATTGCGCGACCTACGACGGTGAATCGGGGGGTCGCCACGTGCACATCGACAGTCTCTACAAGGACCGGCGCACGAAGGATCCCTACTCGGCAAAACATGACGATATCTACGCGAAGATGATCTCTCTTCAGCGGGTCGTCTCGCAAGGCAAAAAGGACGGGAACATCATCCGTCTAGCCGGCTGCCCCGTGAGCGTTTCTGAGCAGGTGCTCATGTTCTGCGCCCTGTCGAAGATCAAGAATCCCATTCTCGATCCCTCGGCAGCCGTAGACTTCAACAAAGCCTACATCTCCTGGCGCGCGAAGATGGTTGAGAAAAAACTCCTCGGGAAGCCCTACCAAATTCACGGGGCGACGAGCCGCGGCGAGGGGGCACCCCAGGTCGAACGCCCGGCGCCAAACGTCAAAGAGTAGTCGAGCTGCAGGAGACACAAAGGCGGTATCCCGCGAGGGAGACCGCCTTTTCTTTGTTCACGCGGGGAAGTCCCTACTTCTGACTGAAGAGGACCTTCTTCGCCTCGTCATCAAGGGGCTTTGCGTCTTGGCTACCGACGGCGAGGGCGCGTGCGATCGCTGGGCGGGCACCAATCGCGGCAAGCCAGCGCTTTACGTGGGGAAATTCGGCCAGGTCTTCGCCGATGCGCGCATGGACGACGACCCAGGGGTACGACGCGATATCGGCAATGGAATAGTGGTCGCTTCCAAGGTAGGCGCGCTTCGTGAGTTCGCGGTCGAGGACGCCGAAAAGGCGCTTCGCCTCCGTCGAATACCGTGTGATGCCGTAAGGGACTTTCTCGGGCGCGTAGTTCACAAAGTGATTCGCTTGCCCGAGCATCGGGCCGAGGCCGCCCACTTGCCAGAAGAGCCACTGACGGATGGCGAGTTTCTCCCGAAGGTCAGCCCCGCCGAACTTCCCTGTTTTTTCAGCGAGGTACTCAAGGATAGCGCCCGATTCGAAGAGAGAAATCGCAGCGCCGCCATCGGCCGGCGCGTGGTCAACTATCGCGGGCATTCGGTTGTTCGGCGCGATCGCGAGGAACTCCGGCTTGAACTGGTCGCCACGCCCGATATTCACCGGAACGACGTTGTACGGGAGCCCTACCTCTTCAAGAAAGAGCGTAATCTTTTGGCCATTCGGCGTCGGCCAGTAGTGGAGGTCAATCATCGGTCGCTTCCTTTCGAGAAGCGCTCCTAGCGCGTCGACGAAACCTTGGCGAGGGCGCCACGCCCGTGCGCCGAACCGTGGGAGCGCAGCGCAGAACTGCAAATTCGCCCCGAACTTCGCCGAGCGCTTCGTGTAGCTTCCGGCGCCATGAGCCATGTCGCCGTGACCCGCGAAGCCGCCCGCCTGACCCTCGCCCTTGCGCGCCCCGAGAAGAAGAATGCCCTCACGAACGCGATGTACACCGCGCTCCACGAGGCCCTTGAGGCAGCTGCCGAGGATGCGACGGTAGGCGTGGTCGTTCTCACGGGGGCGCCAGGAGTCTTCACGGCCGGGAACGACCTTGGCGACTTCATGGCTAACCCGCCAAGTGGCGAAAATTCCCCTGTATTTCGCCTTCTTCGCGCGCTGGTCAACTTCCCGAAGCCGATCGTCGCTGCCGTCGACGGTCCCGCCGTCGGCATCGGAACGACCGCCCTCCTTCACTGTGATTTCGTCGTCGCAACGCCAACAACACGCTTTCAAATGCCGTTTGTGAAGCTCGGCCTGGTTCCGGAAGGGGGCTCATCGCTCCTTCTTCCGCAACTTGCCGGGCTCCAACGCGCGAGCGAGCACCTGCTCCTTGGCGAGCCGTTCGATGCCGCGGAAGCGAAGGCGATGGGGCTCGTCAACCGCATCGTCCCCGCTGACGAACTGCTTACGACCGCGAACCAGTTCGCCGATGCGTTCGCGGCGCGCCCCCGCGAAGCGATCCGGCTGGCGAAGGCGCTGCTTCGCGACCGTCAACGGGCCGAACTACTCGAAACCCTTGGAAAAGAAGGGGCAGTCTTCGTCGAGCGCCTGTCGTCGCCGGAGGCACACGCCGCCTTCGCGGCCTTCCTCGCAAAGAAGTAGTCGCCCACGCTTGGCGGTTGACGGAAGTCGCCGCGCCCCGTGGAATGCCCGCATGACGCTCCAAGGCCGAATGATGGCGTTCCCGCTCACGATCCAACACCTCCTTGCCCGCGCACGGACGCTCTTCCCCGAAACCCCCATTGTGTCTCGACGCCCGGACAAGTCGGTCGTCCGGAGCAACTGGGGGACGGTGGCCAACCGGGCCGAACAGCTCACCCGTGGCCTTCGCAGCCTGGGAATCGGTCCCGGCGATCGCGTGGCGACGCTCTGCTGGAACCACCACGAGCACCTGGAGGCGTACCTCGGCATTCCCTCGCTGGGCGCGATCGTTCATACGCTGAACCTTCGCCTCTCGCCCCAAGATCTTACCTACATCGTCGGGCATGCGGAGGACAAAGCGATCATCGTCGATCAATCGCTACTTCCGCTATTTTCAAAGTTCCGAGATGCGCTCCCAAGTGGCGCGCCCGTGATCGTCGTCCGCGATCTTGGGGCCCCGCTGACCGATCCCGCCTTCCAGGACTACGAAAGCGTCCTTGCCCCGGCCGAAGCGGTTCCGGCACCGTTCGCCTACCCGTCGGTCTTCGCGGCGGCCGACGAAAACGCGGCGGCGATGCTCTGTTACACCTCGGGCACGACGGGGAATCCGAAGGGGGTTCTCACCAGTCACCGCGCAATCGTACTGCACGCATTCGCGCTAGCCCTCCGAGATTCCTTCGGAATCGCCAGCGACGACGTCGTTCTCCCCGTCGTCCCGATGTTCCACGCGTCCTCCTGGGGTCTCCCCTACGCGGCCGCCCTCGTCGGCGCGTCCATCGCCTTCCCGGGCCCGCACCTCGACGCGGTGAGCCTCCTCGATTGGATGCACGCCGAAAAGGTGACCTTCGCCGGCGGCGTGCCGACGATCTGGATCGGCATCCTCGACGCCCTCGATCGCGCGAAAGCGGCCGGCGAGGCGAAATGGGATCTGAGCCTCCTCCGAAACATGATTATTGGGGGCTCAGCGGCGCCGCCGTCTTTGATGGACGGTTTCTTGATTCGCCACGGTTTGAAAGTCACCCACGCCTGGGGGATGACCGAATTGAATCCGCTCGGGACCGTCGCAACGGTAACCCCCGCCATCGCGAGCCAGGGGGAAGCGGCCGTCGCGAGCGCGCGTGCAAGCCAAGGTATTCCTTCGCCTTTCGTCGAAATGCGCCACGTGGACGACGCCGGCACCGTGCTTCCGTGGGATGGCGTTGCGATGGGGGAACTGGAATGCCGAGGCCCGTGGGTGGCGAGCAGCTACTTCCGCGACGAAGGGCAGGACCGCTTTACGGCCGATGGCTTCTTCAAGACTGGCGACGTCGTCACCATCGATCGCCACGGCTACATGCGCATCACCGACCGCTCCAAAGACGTCGTGAAATCGGGGGGCGAATGGATCTCAAGCGTCGCCCTGGAGAACTCCCTGATGGCACACCCCGCGGTGCTGGAAGCGGCCGTTTTTGCAGGCCGCGAGGAGAAATGGGGGGAGCGACCGCTCGCCGCCGTCGCGTTCAAAGAGGGGCAGGCGGCGACCGACGAAGAGCTGGCCGCCCACCTCGCTGCGTCCTTCCCCAAGTACTGGCTCCCCGACGCCTACATCCGCGTCGCGCAGGTTCCCCGCGGTTCTACGGGGAAGTTCCTAAAGACGAAGCTCCGGGAAGACTACGGCGATCTCCTTTTGAAAAAGTAGAGTCTCGCCTACCAAAATGAGAAAGAGAGCCCCTTTCGGCGGCTCTCTTTTTTGCGAAATTACGATTTGTGAGCGCCCGAAGTCGCCGGTTTCGGCGTCCCCGGCTTCGGGGTCACGTGGAACCAGCGCTGGAGGACATCGCGCGCGACCTCGTTCCCCTTCTTCGTCCACGAAACATCGTCGGCGAGGAGAACAACAATAGCAATTTCGGGTTTTTCTGCCGGCGCGAAGCCGCCAAACCACGAGTACATGCGCGTCGGGTGGCCACCGATAAGCGTGCCGGTCTTCCCCGCCACCCGAATCCCCGGAAGCGCCGGGCCCTCTTCGGGGAAAAAGACCTTCTTCGAGGTACCAAACCGAGTCCCGCCGACCATCATTCGCGTCAGCGAGTGCGCCGTCTTTTCCGAAATCGCCTCGCCGAGCTCTTCCCGTTCGGGATCTTTCGAGGCGGTCTGCAGCCTGATGCGGACGCCGTCATTGGCGATCGCCGTCAGAGCCGCAAGGACGCTGACCGGCGCCACCTTCCCGTTCCAGAAGCCGGTGGCCGAGCGGGCAAAGCCGTAGCGATCGTCGGCAATCCGAAGGCGCGAGTCGGCGAGGGGGCGGTCAGCGAGCACCGGGCCGAGAAAGCCCAAATTCGTAGCTGTTTCGCGGAGATCTTCCGGGGTCGAGCGCTCGACGGCGAGCTTCGCGAACACGAGGTTGATGCTCTTTCCGAGCGCCTCCCCAAGCGACGCGCAGGAGTCGCCCGCATGCTTCCGCGAGCCGGTGGCAAGGTCTTCCGCCGTGAAGCCACTTTCGCCGCCCTGGTAACAGGCGCGCGTCGTCGGAAGCGTATGATTTTTCTCAAGAAGCGTCGCCGCCGTCGCGATTTTGAAGACGCTCGCCGCTGGCGCCACGGGCGTCGCCACCATGTCCCGCTCGCCCATGGACGTCCACGCGAGGATCCGTCCGGTCTTCACGTCGGAGACGACCACCGCCCCTTCGTGGGGACGTGCACGCTTCAGGATCTTCGCGACATCCGCATTAAATGCGGCATCGACCGACGGCGCTGCGGCGGCCGGGACGGCATGCGCGTGTGGGCTGCCGGCGACGATTTTCGCGTGCACTTTCCGAAGCTTCGCCGGGTTGTGACGAGCGGGCTTCGCGCTCACTTTGGCCGCCGGGGAGGCGGTCGCCGCGACCGGCGCAAGCGACAGCCCAAACATCAAGAGGAAGCTCGCAACGCGCACAGGGTTCACCGCGCACCGGCTAACGAAGGGCTAGGAAGACGGCCAAGTTTTCGCGTGCGACCGGCCCCGTTGACATCCCCGCGCGCCTCCGCGAAAACGGCGCATGAGCATTTTTCGCGACGGAATCCTCGACGGAAAGACCGCCTTTGTCACCGGCGGCACGAGCGGCATCAACCTCGCCATCGCCAAGCGGCTAGCGAAAGCGGGCGCGAAGGTCGCCGTGTTCGGCCGGAACGAGGAGCGCGGCGCAAAGGCACTCGCGGAGCTCGTCGAAGTGACCGGGGACGCAAGCAAGGCCCGCTACTTTGCCGGTGACGTGCGCAAGTACGAAACCCTCGAAGCCGCCTTCCAGGGCACGGCAGACGCCTCTGGAACCATTGATATTCTCGTCAATGGCGCCGCCGGAAACTTCCCCGCGCCGGCCGTCGCGATGAGCCCGAACGGCTTCAAGTCGGTCGTCGACATCGACCTCCTCGGCACCTACCACGCCTGCCGCGCCGCCTTCGCCCACCTCACGAAGCCGGGGGGCGTCGTCCTCTCGGTGTCGGCGCCGCAAGCCTTCATCCCGGCCCCGATGCAGGCCCACGTCTGCGCAGCCAAAGCGGGCGTCGACATGCTCACGAAGGTCTTGGCGATGGAATGGGGGCCGATGGGGATCCGCGTGAACGCGATCGCACCGGGCCCCGTCGACGGGACCGAAGGCATGGCGCGCCTCGCCGGAAGCGAAGAAATGCGAAAGAAAGTCGCTGACAACGTCGCACTTCGCCGCTTCGCGAGCCTCGACGAGATGGCCGAAACCGCGCTCTTCCTGTGTACGCCGGCGGCCAGCTACGTCACCGGAGCGATCATGGTCGCCGACGGCGGCCAGAGCCTCTACGGCCTCGGCATGCTTGCAGCATTCTAAGCGAAGAAGACCGATTCAAAAAGCGACTTCGCGTTCTTTGCGAAGTCGCTTTTCTCGTTTGTTACTTTGGGTCTCCCGGTTTGTTTGCATCGACGGAAGATGCCGAAGGGGCCGCAAGAGAAGGGCGGGACGCATCCTTTTCGCCCGAAATTCCTGGGTAAATACCATTTGGGCTGCGGTCGGAAGGGCGAGCGCCGCCGCAGGCTTCCGTAGCGCAGGCGGCAACGGCAGCAACGCCCACCGCGATCACTCGCGTGAGCTTCTTGCGCAAGGAGGAGGCCGGCACAAACGCCTCATGCTTGAAGACAATTGCCCCCTCCGCGTCTTTCAAATAGCGAACACATATGCGGCTCTCGGCATCTTTCTCCGCGAGCAGGCGTTCCGCTTGGACGGCCGTCATACGCGACAAATCGAAGACAAACGTCCCACACGCGTGGCAATGGCGCGACGTACCGTCTGCGCCCGGGACGAGACGCGCGAAGTCGATGGAACAGGGGTCAAAAATCGGGAGGTCGCGAGCGTTCATGGCGGCCGAAACGCGGCGACCTCCGGTGGCTTACAGCGGGGGCCGAAGAGCCGGCGTCAGCGTTCGCAAATCCGCCGACGCTCGGAGCGAAATCCGCGGTATTCCTCCCGCCCATGTCGCTGTTCCGTACGAAGCCGATCGCCGACCTCGTCCCCGATGGGGAGCACCTGGGCACGGGCCTCAAGCGCTCCCTTGGGCCCTGGCAGCTCACCGCTCTCGGCGTCGGTGCGATCATCGGCGCCGGCCTGTTTTCAACGGTCGGAAGCGCGGCAGCGGGCGGCGGCGAACACGTCGGCGCCGGCCCGGCCCTCATCATTTCTTTCGTCTTGACGGCGGTCGCCTGCGGGTTCGCCGCTCTCTGCTACGCCGAATTCGCCGCAATGGTGCCGGTCGCCGGCTCGGCGTACACGTACGCCTACGCGACCCTTGGCGAATTGATGGCGTGGATCATCGGCTGGGATTTGATCATTGAATACGCCATCGGAAATGTGGCCGTAGCGATCTCGTGGTCCGGCTACTTCCAACAGCTCCTGCGCGGCTTCGGCGTGCACCTGCCCAATTGGCTCGGGACCGACTTCCGCAGCGCGGCACAAGCGACGGAAAAAATTGCGAAAGCAGGAGGCGCTTGCACCGCGGAGCTTGGAGACACCGTCTGCCGCGCCGCCGACGCCTACGCGCACGCACCGCACCTTGGGCCGGTCCGCGTCATCTTCAATCTCCCGGCATTCCTTGTCGTGATGGCGATCACCTACGTGCTCATTCGCGGAATCCGCGAAAGTGCCTGGCTAAATAGCCTGATGGTCGTCCTCAAACTGGCCATCATCGTGTTCTTCCTGGTCGTCGGCGCCTTCTACGTGAAACCGGCCAACTGGACCCCGTTCGCGCCGAACGGCTGGTCGGGGATCTCCGCCGGTGCAGCGGTCATTTTCTTCGCGTATATCGGCTTTGATGCGGTGTCTACGGCGGCAGAAGAGACCAAAGATCCGCAGAAGAATATGCCGATTGGGATGCTTGCCAGCTTGGGGGTCTGTACGGTAATCTACATCCTGGTCGCGCTCGTGCTTACCGGCCTCCTCCCCTACAAGGAACTTGGAACTGCCGAGCCGCTCGCTACTGCGTTCGCCGCGCTTGGGATGAACTGGACCGCGGGGATTATCTCGGCAGGCGCCATATTGGCGACGACGAGCGTGCTTGTCGTCTTCCAGCTCGGGCAGCCGCGCATCTTCTTCAGCATGGCGCGAGACGGCCTCCTGCCCCCTTTCGCGGCGAAGGTCCATCCCAAATATCAGACGCCTCACATCACGACGATTCTCACCGGATTGTTCGTCGGAATCTTTGCCGGTTTCGCAAACATCGATGAGATCGTCGATCTCTGCAACATCGGGACGCTCTTCGCCTTCGTCCTCGTCGCGCTCGGCATCATCATCCTGCGACGGACCGACCCGAGCCGCGTGCGCCCGTTCAAGACGCCCTGGGTGCCGTTTGTGCCGCTCGCAGCAATTGCATCCTGCACCTACCTGATGCTCCAGCTCCCCCGCACAACCTGGGTACGCTTCATCGTCTGGCTCGCGATCGGCCTCATCTTTTACTTCGCCTACGGCTACCGCAAGAGCAAGCTTCGCCACCCGGCGGCGGCGACGGAGGTCTGAAGATGACCGCCCAACAGCACGATGCGTGGAAGGTGCAGGGATCGTTTGGCCTCCCGTCGTTGACGCGCGGGACGGTGGAGTCCCGCGCGCTCGCCCCCCAGGAAGCCCGCATGCGTGTGCGCGCAACCAGCCTAAACTATCGGGATTTCTTGATGGTTACCGGCGCCTACAACCCGAAACAGCCGCTGCCTCTGGTGCCGTGCTCGGATGGCGCCGGGGAGATCATCGAAGTCGGGAGCGCGGTGACCACCCTTCGCGTCGGCGACCGCGTCGTCGCGAACTTCGCCCCCGAGTGGACGTCGGGGCGGCCCGAGGTCGCGAAGATTCGGACGACCCTCGGCGGTCCTGTCGACGGGCTCCTCCAAGGGGAATTCGTGTATGGCGCACATGCCTTTGTCCCGATCCCCGAGCACCTCTCCTACGAAGAGGCGGCCTGCTTCCCCTGTGCGGCGCTGACCGCTTGGAGCGCGCTAGGTAGCTGCTCGGAATTGCAATTTACACGGGATGTGATCAAAGCAA
>DYPH01000296.1 GCA_020720045.1 Sorangium cellulosum
TTTTTCGCCCGCCGCGACGCGGATCTGCGTCTGCACGATGTCGATGCCGGTAATCGCCTCGGTGACGGGGTGCTCGACCTGCACGCGGGTGTTCATTTCGATGAAATAGAACTCGTTGTTCTCGTACAGGAATTCGAACGTGCCCGCGCCGCGATAGCCGATCTTGCGGCAGGCTTCCGCACAACGTTCGCCGATCTTGTCGCGCAGCTTCGGGTCGAGTCCCCAGGCGGGCGCTTCTTCGAGCACTTTCTGGTGACGGCGCTGCATCGAGCATTCGCGTTCGCCCAGATGGACCGCGTTGCCGTGCTCGTCGGCGAGGATCTGGATCTCGATGTGGCGCGGCGTCTGCAGGAATTTTTCCATGTAGACCATGGGGTTGCCGAAGGCCGACCCGGCTTCGGTGCGGGTCATGGTCACGGCGTTCAAGAGCGCGGCTTCGGTGTGGACGACGCGCATCCCGCGCCCGCCGCCGCCGCCTGCGGCCTTGATGATGACGGGATAGCCGATCTTGGCGGCGATCTTGATGATTTCGTCGCCGTCTTCGGGTAGCGCGTCTTCCGAGCCGGGCACGCACGGCACCTTGGCGGCGAGCATGGCCTGCTTGGCCGCGACCTTGTCGCCCATCAGGCGGATGTTGTCGGGGCGCGGGCCGATGAAGGTGAAGCCGGACGACTCGACGCGTTCGGCGAAGTTGGCGTTCTCCGACAAAAAGCCGTAGCCGGGGTGGATCGCTTCGGCGTCGGTGACTTCGGCGGCGGCGATGATCGACGGGACGTGCAGGTAGCTGAGGCTCGACGGCGCGGGGCCGATGCACACCGATTCGTCGGCGAGCTTGACGTATTTGGCCTCGCGGTCGGCTTCGGAATAGACCGCGACGGTCTTGATGCCCATTTCACGGCACGCGCGCTGGATGCGTAGGGCGATTTCGCCACGGTTGGCGATTAGGATTTTTTCGAACATTTGTTTAGGGAGTAGGGGCTAGGAGTTAGGGATTAGGGGGCTTTGAGCGGCCTACGGCCGCGCCAAGAGTTGGGAGCAGGAGCTAACGCTTCCCTAACTCCTAACTCCTAGCTCCTAACCCCTCAGCCTTTTCAGCCAATCACAAACAGCGGCTCGCCGTATTCGACCGGCTGGCCGTTTTCGACGAGGATGGCTTTGACGACGCCGCTGGCGTCGGATTCGATTTCGTTCAGGAGCTTCATCGCTTCGATGATGCACAGCGTGTCGCCTGCGGTGACGCTCTGGCCGACTTCGCAGAAGACTTTGGCGCCGGGCGCGGGCGCGCGGTAAAAGGTGCCGACCATGGGCGAACGCACGATCTGGCCTTCGGGAATCGCGTCTTCGACCGGGGCGGCGGCAACCGGCGCTGCCGCCGGGGCGGAGGGCGCCGCCATGTAGTGCTGTGGCGACATCATCATCGGCGCGCCGGCGATGCTCTTGGCGATACGGACTTTCTCTTCGCCCTCGGTGATTTCAAGCTCGGCGATGTCCGATTCCTGAACCAGGTCAATGAGCTTTTTGAGTTTTCTGAGATCCATGCGGAGTCCTGTTTTCAAGATGACGAAGCGCGTAGTCCAGCGCAAGTTCGTAGCCGTGCGCGCCGAGCCCGGAGATCACGCCGACCGCGAGGTCGGACAGAAACGAGTGGTGGCGGAAGGGCTCACGAGCGTGCACGTTGGATAAATGCACTTCGACGAAGGGGATGGCGACAGCTGCCAGCGCGTCGCGGATCGCGACGCTGGTGTGGGTGTACGCCGCCGGGTTGATGACGATGAAGTCGACGTGGTCGCG
>DYPH01000297.1 GCA_020720045.1 Sorangium cellulosum
AAGACAGCAGGGTTTCAGAGGCGGGAATCGGAAAAGTCGTTTGAGAGGTCGAGGGAGGTGGCGATCCGAGAGGATTCGGCGGCGACGAGTGCGGTCTGCTCGCAGCGGTAAAGAAGGCCGAGGTCGGCAAGGGTTTTGGGGATGTCGGTTTTGGCCGCGCGGATGAGGCGGCGGCATTCGGAGGTCCACTCTCGAGGAGACGGAGCGGGGTCGTCATGCAACCCGACAGTCGACGCGGAGGAATCCACCGCCGCCCGCTGGTCGCGGAGGCGGGCACCGACCCATGCGAGGAGCGCGCGGCGTTCGCGACCGTAGAGAGCCTCGGCCTCCGGCGGCAGGATGGGCGGTCCAGACGAGGCGATCAGGTGTCCGCCGAGGCGCGCGAGGCTGCGGGTATGGGCGCGGAGGCGCGCGGACTCGTCGGGCGGGTGGACGGAGGAATTTTTGAGGACGTCAACGAGCTCGAGCGCGTCGGCGGCGGCGAGGGCGATTTTCGCGCGATCGGGTGCCGGGACCGGCGCGTCGGGGTGCGACGCGGCGGATTCGAGGAGGGCGAGGATGCCGGAGAGCCGCTCCCGGAGGGCATTCTGCGGGAGCGCCGGCCAGAGGATCCGCCGCACCACGGCCGAGAGGATTACGGCGAGCATGAGCCCGAGAATCGGGCCGGCGATGTCCTCAAACGTGACCGGACGCTGCGCGTTGAGGCCGACAAGGATGACGACCATGAGCAGCGCCAGGAGGGTGGTGAACGAGCCGAGTTTTCCCTTTTCGGAAAAATAGCCGATGAGAAAAAGGGCTGCTCCGAAGACGGTGTTGAAGACCGCGTAGCTCGACATCATCGGTGCCGCCAGGAGGAGGAAAACCAGGTAGGTGCCGGCGATCGGAGCGGTCGCCACGAGCAGGGAAAAGACCCCGAGGTCGCCCCGGCGGTCGGGCGATTCGAGCGAGAATGCGGTGAAGAGATATGTGCCGACGACGAGGAGGTCGCCGCCCGGCGGCTGCAGCCAGTTCACAAGGAACAGTCCGATCGCCACGGCCAGGCCGCCGCGGATTCCGCTCCTGATCCACCCGGCATCGGGCATTGTGAACGCCTCGAGGCGGATGAACGGGATGCTGGCCGGCTGCTCGGCCTCGACGGCGGGCAGGAGGTCGTCGAGCCGGACGACCGCCGCGTGGATCTCTCGGATCGAGAGCGCGTAGCCGGCGTGCTCGAACGACTCGTCATCGGTGAGGTTTTCTCCGATGCCTTCGCGGCGAAACTCCTGCAGCCGGACCTCGTAGGCTCGAATCCGCGCCTCGCACCGATCCATGAGCGCGCGCCGGTCCGCCCGGCCGACCGATGCGTCCGCAAGCCCGCCGATCGCGGCGACCATCGCCTCGTGGAGGCCGGAGATTTCGTCCCCGAGGTAATCCCGGAAGAGCGACTCGGCCGGAAGGGTTCTTCCAAAATTCGAGAGCGCGGTGCTGAGCTGTCCAAGCTGCGAGACAACCTCGTCCACCGCCGCGCGCCGGCTCCGGAACGCGACGCTCTCCATGCAGCCGAGGCGAATCATCTTTCGCATCTTCGCAAGCCGTCCGCCGATCATCCCAAGGACATCTGGGGCCGGCGTGCCCGAGCCGTCGACAAATTCCTTCGCTCGCTGCTCGAACAGCCGGGCGAGCACGCCGAGCGTCCCGCGGACCTCGCTGACAAATTCCTTGCGCGCGTAGCGCGGCCAGACCGTCGTGGTGACGACCATCGTGACGATGATGCCGAGGCAGATCTCCTCGCACCGGGCGAGCCC
>DYPH01000170.1 GCA_020720045.1 Sorangium cellulosum
AGTCGGGACCGTGCTGCACGTCGCGGGATCCGACGAAGTCGGGACCGTGCTGCACGTCGCGGGATCCGACGAAGTCGGGACCGTGCTGCACATCGGATCGCTGTCGCCCCCGTTTTCGCGCGCCGCGCCGTCCCCAAGGAAGCTCCGCAGCCGCTTGGCGAGCGCCCGATCGCCGTCGTCGAGGGCGAGGAGGGCGCCGTCGAGCAAGGTGTTCGCGGAGACGCCGGCCGCCGGTTTCCCCCCGGCCGCGGCGACGTCGAGGATCTGGCCGAAGAGCTTCTTCGCCGCCGCCGGGTGGCCGAACAGCGCCAGGATCCGGAACTGTTTCTCCGCAAAATAAGGGACGTAGCTCGGGAGTGCCGCCTCCAGCGCCGAGATCTCCTCCCAGGCGCGCGCGGCGCGGACGTTCGTCGGGGCGTCGTCGACGGTGTCGAACAGGCGGTCGATCCGCGGAAAGAGCTTCGGCACCTGGAGGGCGCAATGGAAGCGGTGGAGGCGCGCCCGATCGGCGAGATCGGTGCACCCGGCGTGGGCGGCGAGGACCTCCTCCAGGAGCGCCCGCTGGCTGGCCGACAGCGCGCCGTCGGATCCCGCGACGAGCAGCACCAGCGTGCCGATCGACCGCCACGCGAGGAGATCGGTTGGAAAATGGCGCACATGCACGCGCAGCGCCCGGATCGCGAACGGCACCAATTGGGGCTGCCCGTCTTCCGACGACGTCGCCAGCACCTCGGCGAGGGCGCCGGCGAGGCGCGGGTCGTCGTTGGAGCCTTCGGCGAGCGTCACGAGCTCCTCTGCGAGGGCGACGTCCTTCGGCGTGTACTGGGCGAGGTGGCGGCGGGCGGCGGCGGCGCGCTCGGGATCGTCGGCAAACGTCGCGAGGAGCCTGCGAAGCGCAGCGATCGCGCCGGCGGGATCGCTCCGGCTATCGGCGAGCGCCACCTCCGCGAACAACAGCGGCACCTGCAGTCGGGGCTCGGTCACCGCCGCAACCCCTTCGGCGAGGCGCGCGGCGGCCTCTTCCAGGCGCCCGCCGGCCCGCGCGAGGTTCACGCGAAGCGCATGAATTCCGGCATCTTCCGGGCGGAGCGCCAGAGAGGCGACCGCATCGGCATCGGCGGTCGCGGCATCCCCACGGGCCTCCGCCGCCTGGGCGAGGGCGGCGAGGGGGGCGGCGCTCGTCCGTGCCCGCGGACGCCCCCGAAGCGAACGCTCAATCGCGGCGGTCGCCGGGCTCCCCACTTCGAGGGCGTGCGTGAGGAGCGAGGCATGCAGCGCATCGACGAAGGGCCACGCGAGGTTCTCGGTGTCGTCTTCGTCGCGGTCGGCGAGGAACCGCTCGAAGGCGATGTGGGCGGCATCGAGGCGCGCCTCTGCGAAGGACAAATCCGGGTTGCGGCCGGCGATCCGGTAGCGGGTCGCGGCGGCGAGCTCGGCGAACTCTTCTTCGGAAAGACCGGAAAATGCCCGGAAATTCCCGATGCCAAGCACGCGGCCGAAGGCGCGATCGAGGCGCTCGCCGAAGGTCTTTCCGTCGGTGGCGGCGAGCGACTCCTGTTCGTCGGCGAGGACCTCCGCCGTCTTCGGCAGGAAGCGCACGAGCCGCACGATCGGCGCCTCTTTATGCTCGTTGCCGAGAAATATCGCGCCGGTAACGAGCGGGAAGGGGGGCGGGTTGTCGCGCGTGAGGAAGGCGTCGGCGTCGACGAAGGTGCAGAGTTCTTCGGCGCCGTTCCAGAGCCGAAAGAGGGTCGCGCTCTGCTGGTGAAACGCGCACGCCTCGACGCCGAGGAGCGCCACCGCGGCGCCGATCCCGGGGGCGCGGCCGGGAGAGGCGCCGGTGCCCCCTTCCCCGCACGCAAAGGGGACCCAGCCGACGACCTCGTGCTCCGTCCCCCCGTTCATCGCTCGGGACGCTGCACCGAAACCCGCAGGAACGTCAACGTTTTATCGGCTTGGCCGGGAACAGGAGCCCAAAGCCAAACAGGAGCACCGCGGCGACGGCGCCGATCGCCGCGTAGGTCCCCCAGACGTGGAACGGCTGCTTGAGCCCCTCCTTCGGCAGGTAGTGGCCGATGAGCCTCCCCGAAAGGAGCCCACCGGCGAGCCCGCCGATGCCGAAGGGGACGAGCGCGAGGCCCATCGTCATCCCCTCGCGCCCGGGGATCGCAAAGGAAGAGACGTATTCGTAGTAGCGCGGCGAGTAGATCATCTCGGCGACCGCGAAGACGAAGAAGCTCCCGCCGGCGCCGTAGAGGGTCGGCACCGCCCCCATCAGCGCCATCGACGCCGCCCCGAGGAGCACGCCGACCGCCATCGCCGGCAACGCGTCGAAACGCTTGGTGATCCGGCCGACGAAGACCTGAAGCAACGCGATCGCGAGCGGGTTGATGAGCGTCAGCTCTTCCCGGGGGGCTTTGTCCCCGAACATGCGGACGATGTAGACGGGAAACGTCTGATAAAACTGATCAATCAAGAGGTAGTAGCCGCTCACGATCGCCAGGAAGCCGAGGAACCGTACGTTCCCGACGACGCCCCAGAGGCTCGCAAAGAAGCCGGGGACCTCCGTCGCCGGTGCAGGCTCCGGGTTCGGCGCGGCCGTCCGATAGTTTTGGAGCGTTTCTGCCGGCTTTTCGGCGACCGGCTCATGGAAGGCGAAGAAGGCGACGGCGAGGCCGACGACGCAGGCGACGACCGAGTTGATCATCGTCGCCCGCAGGGAAACCAAGAGGCGGACCGCCTTCGCCGCGAGCTTCCCGAGGACGCTCCCCGCGTTGACCGACGCATAAAAGTAGGAAAAACCCTGGGCTTCGCGCCCTTCCGGCGCATACCGGCGGACGGTCCCCGGGATCACCGGCTTCAAGAAGGCCCCAGCAAACGCGAGCGCCGCGATCGCCCCCCAGGCGCCACCCCGCGACGGAAAGGCAAACAGCGCCAAGTAGGCCGCCACGTAGCCGACGAAGCTCGTAATCAACGACCGCCGAAAGCCGAGCCGGTCGGACAGGGCGCCGGTCGCGACCGGGAGCCAGGCGCGGAGCAGCGCAAAAATCCCAAGAAGCGTGCCGTTTTCCGCGTCGGACAGCCGAACCGATTGCGTGAGGTAGACACTCAGGTTTACGTAAACGCCGTAAAAGGCGAGTCGCTCCAGCACCTCAAGTAGGATGGCGACGCGGAAAATGCGGGGGAACGGTGCGACGGCGGTCGGGGCGGCCTCCATCGGTCCCCGCTAGCATCTCGGCGGGCGCCCCCGGAAGTAGGCGGGAATGCGTGGGGAGAGCATTGTCGCCGTCGGCAGCCGAGTCCGGCTATCGCTTCGCCGTCACGGCGGCGCGCACGTGCTCACGCCGGCGCCGACGACACGCTCGGGGAAGGTCGCCCACATGGCGGCGACGGGCACGCCGGGTGCCGCCGGATCGTAGCGTCGGACCGTATCGTCATTGAAGAGATAGAATGCGCCGCCGAAGCGCGCGATTGCACTCGACGAATTGTCAGGAATATTCGGGAGACGAACTTCCGAAAGAACCTTTCCGGAGAGCTTATCGTATTCGGAGACCAGCCAGACGTCGGCCGACGTAGATCCGTAATTGAAGAGACGCCCATCGGGGGAACCGGTGAGCTCCCCGCCTTGGGACGATCCAGCAAGAATCGTCGGGCCGGGAGTGAACGAAAAATCGGCCGTCGAGATCCTTCCCAGCGCCGAATCTGTTCGGTTTTTGACCACCCAGAGCGTCTCGTCGGCGCCGCCAACGTCGCTCGTAAACCCCATTCCGAAGGTGCGCCAGCCCGGCTCCGTAAGTGCAAACGGCGTCGCAACGCAGGCGCCGGTTCGGGGATTGACTTGAAACAGCCCCGACGTTTGAGCCACGAGCCGCCCAGAAACGTACTCGACGTAAGCGATGCCTTGCCTATCGACCGCCATGCTGAAGGGATTGCCAATGGTGTTCGGGCAAACCGGGGTCGCGAGCGGAACGACGGTCTTCGTATCGGGCTCAAAGCCGTACATTTTTCCCGATTCGCCGAGGGCATAAATGTAGCCCCGCGCCTCCGGCCGACAATCGCGCTGATCGACGGCACCATCGCCCGGAACAAACGGCGCATCGGGAACGTCGACTACGTCCCCCTCGGCATCGACTGCCGCGTCGAAGGGCGCATCCCCACCGGCATCCGGCACCGGGCGTGCGTCGAAAACGTCGGCAGTAGATGCATCCTGCAGCGGTATTTCTTCAAGCGGTGCAAGATCATCGAGGAGGCCGCTCCGCGAACCGCACGCTGCCACCCCGCCCAGCACGCCAAGCGCGACAAAGAGCTTCCGGTAGGATTTGCGGCGTGGGGCGATTGGCGTCGGCATGGCGTACCCTGGCATGGCCGTCCGAGTACCGGAAGGGTGTTGCGCGACTGTCGCCGACACGCGAAGGGGCGCCCACCGATGGGCACCCCTCCGATGCGGAAACCGAAAGCGACGCGCTCAACCGAAGTGAAAGGCGGAGACCCGCGCGCCGAGCACCGTCCCGGCAAACGGTGCGCTCCCGCGGTCGTCGCCGGCGGCGCCAGCGATCACCATGAGCGGAAGCAGGTGCTCTTCGCGGGGGTGCGCGTACCGGGCGCCCGGCGCCTCCGCCCAGATGGCCAGCCGCGCATTTCGCTCGGCGGCCGGGAGGGGGGCCGTCTCATGGAGCCAGCGGTCAAAGTCGGCGCCGACGTCGCCAGCCGCGCCACCACCACGGAACTGGAAGGCGCGCATGTTGTGGAAACTCATCCCACTTCCAACGATCAAGACCCCCTCGTCTCGGAGCGGCGCGAGGGCGCGTCCGAGGGCCAGGTGCTCGCCCGCATTGAGCCCTTTCTTCAGGGAAAGCTGGACCGTCGGGATGTTGGCGTCTGGCCATGCGAGCTTGAGCGGCACGAAGGTCCCGTGGTCGAAGCCGCGGCTTGCGTCTTCCGCCGAGGGAATGTTCGCCGCCGCCAAGAGTTCACGCACGCGCGCCGCGAGCTTCGGATCGCCGGGGGCCGGCCAGGTGAGCTCATAGGAAGCGGGCGGAAATCCATAATAATCAAACAAAAGCGGGGGATTCGCGCCCGTTTGGACCGTCGGGACCGCCTCTTCCCAGTGGGCCGAAATCACCAGGAGCGCCTTTGGTGCCTGCGGAAGCCGCGCTGCGATCCCCTTCAGGTAGCCGGCGAGGCTGTCAAACTCCGGCTTCGGCATGCCGATGTCGACAAAGGGCCAGGGCCCACCCCCATGCGGGAGAAAAATCACCGGCAATCGCCCCGCCGTCATCCCCGTTTTCCGGCCGTTCGCTTTTGGATCCACCGCGCCAGGCGGGGACAAACGCGCCGTTTCGCCGCCGCTCGCATGGGCGGCGAGGACCGCCGTTGCAACCGTCGCCAGCCCACCAACGACGGCACGCCGTGAGTAGGTGCTCGTCCGCCCGGGATTGCCCGCGGCGGCCAGGAAACGGCGCGCACCGACGCTGCTCTTCGATTCGTTCATCGCGCCATCATGCGTCCTTGCGCATGCCAGCACGAGCGGCACGAGAGCCCCCATGCCGTTGCGTGATGCGCAACGCCTCGCCGCGATCAATCACCGAGGGCGGCGGCGATCTGGTCGGCGAGCGTCTCCAAAATTTGCACGCGCGCGAGGTGTTTGTCGTCGGCCTCGACGATCGTCCATGGCGCTGCCGCCGTGTGGGTGTGGTCGAGCATTTCGCCGGCAGCCCCCTGGTAGGCGTCCCACTTGTCGCGATTGCGCCAGTCTTCCGGCGTGATCTTGAAACGTTTGAAGCGCGTATGTTCCCGCTCCTGAAAGCGTTTGAGCTGCTCTGCTTTGCTTACCGCGAGCCAGAACTTGGCGAGCACATAGCCGTGCTTCAAGAGCTGGCCTTCAAAGTCGACGATCTCCTGGTAGCCCCGCGTCCACGTCCGCTCGCTCGCAAAACCTTCGACGCGCTCCACGAGTACGCGCCCGTACCAGGAACGGTCGAAGAGGAGCACGCGGCCGTCCCCCGGGAGCGGCTTCCAGAAACGCCAAAGGTAAGGAAATGCTCGCTCTTCTGGCGTAGGAGCCGCGATCGGGACGACGCCGTAACCGCGGGCATCGAGGGCATGGGTGATACGTCGAATCGCCCCACCTTTTCCGGCAGCGTCCATCCCTTCGAAGACGACAACGACGCCACGGGCCGGAGCGCTTGGGGCTTTTTCTCCGGCGGAGACGATGCCGCCGAGTCTGCGCGCGAGGCCATTCAATCGCGCTTGCGCCGCCTCAATCGCCGGCTCGTACCGGTCTTTGCTGAGGCGTTCTGAGAAGGGGAGCGTCCGCAGGCGATGGGCGCCTACCGACATTTCGCCGACCACGGTGGAGCTCGGCGGCGGGGGCGGGACGTTCGCGCCCGCGCTGGCATGGGACGCCGCTGCATCCCCCCGAGACTTGGCTGCGCGGAGCGCTTCGAGGATCGCCCGCCCGGCGACGAGCGCCCGCCCGTTTACCGACCCATCCACCACGTGCCAGGGGGCCGCCTCCGTCGTCGTCGCATCGAGGACGCGCGCAGAAATCTTCGCGAAGCGGTCGTACTTGGCGAAGTTCGCCCAGTCCCGATCGGTGACACGCCAGCGCGTGTGCCGATGCTTCTCGAGGTGTTGAAGGCGCTTTCGTTGCTGCTTCTTGGAGAGGTGAAACCACAGTTTGATCAGCACCACTCCTTCTTCGTGAAGGAGCCTCTCGAAACGCCGAATTTCGTCGATCTGCTCGGCGAACTCCTTCTTCCCGACGCTCCGGAGCGCGCGCCCCAAGATCGGCATCGTGTACCAATTTCCGAAGAGAACCGAGATTTTGCCCTTCGGCGGGAGCGCGCGCCAAAAACGCCAGAGCGGGGGGCGTTGGGCTTCTTCCGCCGTCGGCTCTACAAAGGCTTCGGTGCGCAGATGGCGCGTGTCCATCCATTCGGCCAGGAGATTTACGGTCTCCCCTTTTCCGGCACCGTCGACGCCATTGATCAAGACGACGACCGACGCGTGCTTCCCATCGAGGAGCTCGTATTGGGCATCGAGAAGGTCGGCCCGCAGTTCGGCAATCTGTGCCTCGTAGCTGGACGAATCGAGCGCTTCCCCTTCCAAGAGATCGAACATGCGCGCGAGCCTACCACTCCTTTTCATCAGGCACACATGTCGGGCCGGAATCCGCTAGCGTCCGGCACCTGTTGGACCGCCCGTTCGTTTCCGTGCATGTTGCAATGACTCTTGACGGTCGGATTGCGCACGCCGATCGCCGCGCCCACCTGAGCAGCCCGGAAGGGCACGCCCATGCGCGCGCCCTCCGTCGCGCCCACGACGCCGTCCTCGTCGGCGCCGGCACCGTTCGGTGCGACGACCCTGCGCTCCGATGTCCGGAAAATGATCAATTTCAGGCAGTTGTCCTTCTTGGGAGCAAGCCGTGGCCGCCGGGCAGCTCCCTCAACGGGCATCCTCGGCTCCTCGTCGTCGCGCGGGATGGGTGTACTTCGCAGGCTTCCGCGCGCACCCTCACCGTCCCTGCAGACCGCGCCTTCCCGTGTGAGCGTCGGCACCGAGATGTTGCTCTACAAGGGCGAAGGGCCCGCCGTGTTCGACCCATCCCTCGCCGCCGCGACCTACCCGTGCCGCTACGGTTACGCCTGGGTCGGCCGACGCATCACCGATGGCGCCACCGTCTTCGCGCTCGCCCCCCATGGCGAGGTCTTGCGGGCCGGCGAGGCGTCGATGCGCGTGATTCCCCACCAAATTCCGCCGGCGCGTGCCTGTTTGGCCGCGAATCTGGAAACGGCGATCACCCTCGCGTGGGACGTCGCGCCGGTCTTCGGCGAGCGGGTCGTGGTGTTCGGCGGCGGCGTCGTTGGATTGCTTGCGGTCTACATTCTTCGGCGCATCGGCATCGACGTCCATCTCGTCGAACCGTCAGCGTCGCGGCGCGCCTACGCGGGGGCGTGGGGGGCGAAGACCACCGCTTCGTTGGCGAGCGAGGCGTATTTCGATGCCGCCGTGGAAGTGACCGGAAATCCAGCAGTTCTTGACGATGCGATCGCCGCGGTCGTCCCCGAGGGGCGAATCGTCGTCGGATCGTTTTACGGCGCGCGGCGGGCGCCGATCGGCCTCGGCGCGCGCTTCCACCGGGACCGTCTTTCCCTCCGCTCGAGCTGCGTCTCCACGCTCCCCGGCGAGCTCCGGGGTCGCTTCGACTACGACCGTCGCTTCGCCCTCGTCCTCGAAACGTTGCAAGATGCACGTTTGGACGCCCTCTTGGGGACGCCGGTCCCCTTCGACGAAGCCCCGCAGCTCTACGAAGCGCTCGCAGCCGGTCATCGCTCGCTTGCGAACGCCCCGGCGCCGTTGTTTTCCTACCCGTGCTAGCGAAGTGGGATGTTCACGCTCGCCGTGGAAAGCCACATCATGATCGCCCATTCGTTCGCCGACGCCTTCTTCGGGCCGGCGCAAAACGTGCATGGTGCAACCTATGCGTTCATCTACGCGAAGGACATGCTCATGTCCTTCACCGATCACCCTCGAAGTGACGACCGCCCGCCTCGGCGTCCACCACGTCGTGATGGACATCGGCGCCCTCGCTGGGATCCTCCGTGAGGTCCTCGCGCCCCTCGACTACAAGAACCTCGACGAACATCCGGCCTTCCCCGGGCGCACATCGACGACGGAGCGGATCGCCGAGCACATCGCCCACGAAGCGACGGCGAAGATCCTCGCACTTTCCGGCGCGGGCGCTGCCCCCGTCGGTGATGGGAGTGAAGTCCGCGTGGTCGTTCGTGAATCGCCGACGGCCTGGGCGGCCTTCCGCTGCCCGCTCGCGTCGTGAGTGACCAGCTCCGCCCAGAACCGCCGAAGGCGGGGATGCAGCTGCGCGCCCGCATTCTCGTCCCCGGCGACCCCGGCCAGATGACCGGTGGTTACCTGTATGATGCATGGGTGGCCGCCGGTCTGTCGGCTCGCGGCCACGACGTCGCCGTCCTCGATCTGCACGCCCCGGAGACCGACGAGGCGCTCGCGGTGTTGGGGACCGTGGTGGTTGTCGACGAGCTCGCCCATCGCGAGTACTTGGCGCGCGCGCGGCGAAAACCGAGGGAATTTCTGGCGCTTGTCCACCATCTCGCTGCGTGGGAGCCGGCCGACCGGCATCCGCGTTCCTGGCTCGTCGGCGCCCGCGAAGAGGCCTTTCTCCGGCGCGCGTCGGCGGTCGTCACCACGAGCTCCCGGAGCGGCGAGCGCCTCTTTCGCTACGCGCCGACGGTCCTCCCTCCGGTCGCCGACGTCGGGGCGGTCCCGAAAGGCCGCGCAGATTTTCGTGCAGAATGCACATTTGTGTCGGTTGGGACGATCACCGCTCGCAAGCAGCTCCTGCCGCTCGTACGTGCTGCCCGCGCGGAACTCGGGCCCACCGATCGGCTTCTCATCATTGGGGATGATCGCTACGAACCGGCCTACGCAAAGGCGGTTTTTGCGGAAGCGGCCGGCGATCCTCGCATCGTCTTCCTCGGTGTTTTGCCGCGCCAAGAGCTCCTCGCCCACGTCGCCAATGCCGACGCCCTTTTTCTGGTTTCTTCCTTTGAAGGCTACGGAATGGCCGCCGCCGAAGCGCTCGCACTGGGGACTCCGATCGTGGTCACCGCCGTCGTCGCGGAGGCTCTCGGCGCTGCGGTGCGCCCCGGAGAAAATGCCCTCGTGATCGATGGCGTCGACCGGCTCCGTGACGTTTTTTCCGAGCTCCGCAGACGCCCGCTCGTTTTTGCCCGGCCGCCAGCGCTCCCGCAGGCGGACGCTGTGATTGACGGCTGGGAACGGGTCCTTCAGCGCGCTGCCGGAAAGAAGCGCCCACGGACCTGATCAAACAGGGCATCGGCGGCGTCGCGAAGGGCCTCTGTAACATTGGGCCCGCCGTCTCTCGCGACGCCGCTCCCAGCAATTTCGCTGGCGGTCGCGAA
>DYPH01000298.1 GCA_020720045.1 Sorangium cellulosum
CGCGCACCACGTCCTCGAACTTCGCGTAGAACTCGCGGTCGATCCGCATGCCCTCATAACCGACGGCCTCTTCCTTGATGGTGGAGAGGATGTCTTCGCCGAGGTGCTCGTAGGTATGGGAATAGGACTGATCGGGCGGATCTGACGGATCGGACGAATCTTTTGAGCGGGGTTTCGGCAGCTTGAGGACTTGGTCGTAGTTGTATTCCTCCTCGAAGTATTCGCAGTTGGCGAAGAAGTCGAAGAGCTTGAAGGCGGTCTTCTTCGGCTCCTTCACGCTCTCCTTGATGGTGTCGTCGAAGAGTTGATCGCGGAAGTCGTGCTTCCGGGTGCCGCGGCCTTTGATCTGGATGAAATCCGTGGGCGAGAAGATGGGGCGGAAGAGGCCGAGATTCAGGATGTCCGGGCAATCGTAGCCGGTGGTCATCATGCCGACGGTGACGCAGACGCGAGCCTTGCTGGTCCTGTAGGTGGGGATGAAGCTGGCGGAGCCGAGCAGGTTGTTGTTGGTGAAATTGATGGTGTGCTGCTGTGCGCCGTCCACCTGCGAGGTGACCTGCACGGCGAAGTCGGAGCTGTATTTGCCGGGGAACATGCGGTCGGCCATCTCGTTGAGGACCTGCGCGAGCTTGGCGGCGTGATTCTGGCTGACGGCGAAGACGATGGACTTGCCGATCTCGCCGCTGATGGGATCGCGGAGCGCGTTTTCGATGAAGATTTTGCAGAAGAGCTGGTTGGTGGCGGGCGAGAAGAAGCGTTTCTCGAACTCACGCTGCTTGTAGGCCTCCTCCTGGTCGTCGCCGTTCTCGTCCTTGAACTGGGCGACGAATCCGGAATCGGAAAGCAACCGGGTGGTGACCTCGCTGCGGGCGTCCACGACGGTGGGGTTGATGAGGAAGCCGTCCTTCACGCCATCGAGCAGTGAGTAGCGGTATGTCGGCTGGCCGTCGTCGCAACCGAAGGTGCGGTAGGTGTCGAGCAGCAGGCGGCGCTCAAACTCACGCGGGTCTTTGGTGGTGGGTGTGTCCTTGCTGAACTTCTTGAGGTAGTCGCGCGGCGTGGCGGTGAGGCCGAGCTTGTAGCCGATGAAGTAGTCGAAGACGGCGCGGGCATTGCCGCCGATGGAACGGTGCGCTTCGTCGGAGATGACGAGGTCGAAGTCGGTGGGCGAAAAGAGCTGCTGGTATTTGTTGTTGAAGAGCAGCGACTGGACGGTGGTGACGACGATCTCGGCGTGCCGCCAGTCGTCGCGATTCTCTTTGTAGATGACGCTCCTGTAGTCGTTCGCGAGCACCTTCTTGAACGCCTTGAGTGCCTGGTCTTCGAGTTCCAGGCGGTCCACGAGGAAGAGGACGCGGCGGGCGTTTCCGGTGCGGAGGAAGAGCTTGATGATGGCGGCGGCGGTGAGGGTCTTGCCGGTGCCAGTGGCCATTTCGAGGAGGAAGCGGTCGCTGCCTTTCTTCACCGCCTGCTGGATGGCGACGATGGCTTTCTTTTGGTAAGGCCGCAGGAAGCGGAGGCTGTTGACCTCGATGAAGCGCGGGCGCTCGGCTTCGTTCTTCCATGCGGCTTCCGATGCGTAGCCGGGGCGCTGGGTGAGCACCACGTAATCGTCGGCGATGACTTCCTCGATGAGCCGCTTCGGGTCGGGAACGCTTTTCTGGTAGCCGGTGACGGAGGTCGGTGTCGGGAAGGCGGTGATGACGTAGGGGTTGCCGCGCTCGAGGTCCCAGAAGTAATGCAGGTTGCCGTTCGAAAGGATGACGAAGCGGCAGTTCTG
>DYPH01000299.1 GCA_020720045.1 Sorangium cellulosum
GCGGGGAATATCCACGTCGTCCGCCCGCACGCAATCGACGCAATAGCGCGATTCGCCGTCGATTTCTTCTTCGACCAAGCCGTGCACGTCGGTCTCGAAACCGGGGAAGCGCTTGTTGAACGCGCGGGTGAATTTCAGGTAACGCACGATGGTTTCGTTGAAGCGTTCGCCCGGAATCAAGAGCGGAATCCCCGGCGGATACGGCGTGACCAGCATCGCGGTGATCCGGCCTTCGAGTTGATCGATCTCGACGCGTTCGATTTCGCGGTGCGCCATTTTGGCGAACGCGTCGGCCGGGCGCATCGCGGGCGCCATTTCGGACAAATACATCTCGGTCGTCAGGCGCGCAACATCGTTGGCCTTGTAGATCGTGTGGATCTGGTCGCACAGGTCTTTCAAGCCGGTCTTTTCGTAGCGCGGGTGCTTTTCGATGAACTCGGGCAGCACGCGCCACAGCGGCTGGTTCTCGTCGTAGTCGGACTTGAACTGCTGCAGCGCGGTGACCAGCGTATTCCAGCGGCCCTTAGTGATGCCGATGGTGAACATGATGAAGAAGGAATAGAGCCCGGTCTTTTCCACAATCACGCCGTGCTCAGCGAGGTATTTGGTGACGATGGACGCCGGGATACCCCAGTCGGCAAACGCGCCGTCCACGTCCAGACCGGGGGTAATCAAGGTCGCCTTGATCGGGTCGAGCATGTTGAAGCCTGGCGCGATGTTGCCGAACTCGTGCCAGCGGTCGTTCGCCGTGAGCACCCAGTCTTCGCGCTCGCCGATGCCCTCGTCGGCGAAGTCGTTCGGCCCCCACACCTGGAACCACCACGAGTCGCCGAACTCGCCGTCGACCTTGCGCATGGCGCGGCGGAAATCGAGCGCTTCCTTGATCGATTCCTCGACCAGCGCGCGCCCGCCCGGCGGCTCCATCATCGCCGCCGCGATGTCGCACGAGGCGATGATCGCGTACTGCGGGCTGGTCGACATGTGCATCAGATACGCTTCGTTGAAGCGGTGAAAGTCGAGTTTTCGGTTCTGTGCGTCCTGCACCAGGATCTGCGACGCCTGACTCAAGCCTGCGAGCAGTTTGTGCGTGGACTGGGTGGCGAACACCAGCGCGTTCTCGGCGCGCGGACGGTCTTTGCCGATGGCGTGCATCCCGCGATAAAAGTCGTGAAAGGTCGCGTGCGGCAGCCAGGCTTCGTCGAAATGCAGCGTGTCGACCGTGTCGCCGAGCAACTCCTTGATCATGTCGACGTTGTAGAGGATGCCGTCGTAGGTCGACTGCGTGATCGTGAGGATGCGCGGGCCGCCCTTGGCGTCTTTGGCGAACGGGTGCGCGGCGATTTTTTTGGCGATGTTTTCCGGGCGGAATTCGTCCATCGGGATCGGCCCGATGATGCCGTAGTGGTTGCGCGTCGGCGTGAGGAAAATCGGGATCGCACCGCACATGATGATCGCGTGCAGGATGGACTTGTGACAGTTGCGGTCGACGATGACGATGTCGCCCATCGCGACGTTGGCGTGCCACACCATCTTGTTCGACGACGACGTGCCGTTGGTCACGAAGAACAAATGGTCGGCGTTGAAGATGCGCGCGGCGTTGCGCTCGGACGCTGCGACCGGGCCGGTGTGGTCGAGGATTTGTCCCAATTCATCGACCGCGTTGCACACGTCCGCGCGCAAGAGATTCTCGCCAAAGAACTGGTGGAACATCTGCCCGATGGGCGACTTCAAAAACGCGACGCCGCCCGAGTGACCGGGGCAGTGCCACGAGTACGAACTG
>DYPH01000005.1:0-8658 GCA_020720045.1 Sorangium cellulosum
TGTTTTACATTCGCTACAAAGAGGGGGACGCAGACGCGTTTGTTCCGTCGTTCTATGCGACGCGGGGCGCCCGTTCGCGCAACGAAGAGACCGGTTCTACGCCCCTCACCGGTGGCCCCGCGGGGGAGCCGGCACCGGTCGAACCGCCCCCGATCTCCAAGGACGGCCCCTTCCTCCGGTGAGCGCTGGCTGATCGGAGCCTCGGTAGGGAGAAGTGAGCGCGGAGGTCTAGCGGCCTTCGCGCTCTTCTTCGTTTCCCGGGGTCGGCCGTCGCGAACGGACGGGCTCCTGAGCGCGTTGGAGAAGCCGACGCGCCTGGGCCCACGGCATCTTCAAGTGCCACTTGAGGACCGACTCGACGTGACGCCGCCGCACGGCGCCGATCCGGTGGAGCTTTTCGAACCCATCGGGAGGTACGGCGACGAGGTCGCCGACCGTCGTCCACCCCAAGGTCGCCGCGACGCGAATGACAGCGCGGCCCAGCGGGAGCACGAAGAGCGGTACCTCGAGCCGCTGGAACTCGAGGGTCCCCGCCGCGGCGAGCCCGAGCGACGCACGGGCGTCCTCCCAGGAGCAGGCGAGCCATTGCTCCAAGCGGGTGCGAATTTCTGCGGTGTCTTTCGGCGTCCCACGACGGCGCCAGACGATGTCGGCGACCGCTTCCGCGCCGGCTATCACGAGGTCGCGCGGCGTCGTCCACCCTTGCGAGCGCGCCAAGGCATGGAAGCGGCGGGTCGGTCCGAAGACGGTGAGCGAAACGTCGAGGCGCTCTTGGAAGGAGAGCGCGTCACGCATCGAAGGCGAGACGGGGAAGCCGAGGGCGTTGGGACTCACGGGCGAGGGAGACGATACGGCCTGTCGGGGGACACATCCACATGGATCCGGGGGCTGCGAGCGGCGCCGCCGTCGCATGGGCGATTGCCGCGAGGTTCGGCAGCCCGCGGGCCCTGCGCCAAGCAATCATGCGTTTGTTTCTGCCCAACGAGACGCGGGATTGGCGCCAAGCTCCGCGCCGTCCTCGCCGGGGGCTGAGCGGGAAAAGACTCACCGCCTGGGGCCCCAACGATCCGCGTAGGCGCCGCTCCAGCGGTCCAAATGCAGGGAAAACGGATGCGGAGCTCGCTGGGCGGGCTCGGCACGGCCCCTGCTGGCTTCGGTGCATGGCCCACCCGACACTTCGCGCCGCCCTCGTCGCCCTCGCCCTCGCTCCGCTCGCCGCTGCAACGGCCGGTTGCGCCGTTGAGGAGGAGTTCATCACCGCGGATGGATCGGGAGCAGACTCCGACGACGACCTCGATTCTTCCGCCGACGAACTCAAGAATGAAGTCGTCGCCGCGGGGGACAAACTCAAGACGACGACCGGCGTCAACTTTCGTACGGAACCGCGCGTCTCTTCCGACACTCTGATTCGCGTTCTTAATGCAAATACGAAGGTAACTGCCACCGGGAAGGCCCCCGTCAATGGCTTTTACCAGGTGACTTTCAATGGGACGACCGGCTACGTCCACGGTGGCTACCTTGCGCGCATCGGTACCACACCAGCCCCCGCAGGAGACGTCGTTTTCTCCGGCACAATCAATTGGGAAGGAAGCTGGAACTTCCTCGTCAACTGCTCCAGCTACTCGCGCGCGGCCGGGCACGTGACCTTTGCCTGCAGCGGGAACCCGACCCGCAACTTCGTCGACAACGGCTACTGGGTCGCCGTCTCCGGGAGCTGGAGCCGCAGCTGGTGCGGCGACACCGTGAGCGTCTGCAAGGGGAGCAAGTGCGTCGACGCGACCATCATCGATGACTCGGTGAACGGCCAAGGGAAGCCCTGGGAAGGCTCCACGAAGCTCATCGAAGCGCTCGGCGGCAAGCCCTACTGGAACAACATCTGCCCGGGGGACGCGGGCAGTGTCTCCGCGGGGAACGTCAGTGGCGTCACGATTCGCATGAAATAATTCGCCAAATATAGGGTTTTCCTACCCTTGCCCCATCGGCCCGTTCGCCCGGAGGGCAACCGCCTCCTCGACCCATGCGATGACGGCGCGTAGACGCGGAGTGCGCGCGAGCGCGTCGGGGACGGCGAGCCACAGCTCCCGGGGGGGCGGCGGAGGGATCGCAACGGGGACCGCCTCAAGGCGATCGTCGCGATCGGCCAGCGCGCAGGGGAGCACGCCGACGCCCGCCCCCGCTGCAATGAGTGTAAATGCAGTGGAAATGCTGTTTGTATGGATCGCCCCTCGCGCATTGGGGAGCGCGCTGCGCAGCCAGGTGACCTCGGGGAGCGTCGTCGCGCCGCGTGGACCAATAGCGACTAAATCTTCGAAGCTCCTTGCTTTTTCGTCGCCTCGGGACGCCCGTCGGTACACGCCGAGCGGGATCGTCGCCAGACGCCGGGTACGGACGTTCGCCTCCGTCGGACGGATCAGGCGGAGGCCGAGGTCGGCTCGGCCATTGCCGAGCGGGACAACCTTCTCCGTGCAATCAAATACGAGTTCTAGCTCCGGGTATTGGTCTCTTAGCGCAGAAACTTGTGCCGCTAGATAGCTCATGACGACGAAGTCAATTGCGGTAATTCGGACGACACCGCGCACGCGTTTCGCCGTGTCGTCGAGGTCGTGGCCGAGGCTCTGGACTTCACCGGCCATCCGCGCCGCCGTTTCAACGACCCGCGCCCCTGCCTCTGTCGGCGTCCAGGCGCCGTCCGAGCGAAGGAAGAGTGGCGTCGCCAGCTCCTTCTCTAAGGCGCTGATTCTACGGCTGATTGTCGTCGGATCGAGGCTCAGTGCCCGCCCGGCGCGGGCGAGCGTGCGGTGACGGTCGATGGCGAGGGCAATACGGAGGTCGCGCCAATCCATGCCTGAAGGCTACTGCAATTCTGCCGTTTGCACCTGCACGAACCTGCGTGGATGCAGGGCTAGCTCCCGCCTACGGTGGCGAGATGCCGCCGGAAAATGAGACCGTGTTCGAGGAACTTTCGATTCTTGCGCGCGACGGGCGTCCCCTCGCCGCGACGCTGGCCTACCCGGCCAACGAGATCCGTGGCGCAATTGTTGTCCTTGGGGCCCGTCCGTTCGCGAACGCCAGCGAATTTTCTGGCGATGCCGTCGCGAGAGACGGCGGGCCCACTTCCCCAGGGGCCGTCGGCGCCCCTCGCAGCTACTACCGTGCCTTCGCCACTTACGCGGCAACCGCCGGTTTTGCGGTACTTCTCGGCGACTACCGAGGCTGCGGCGAGTCGCTCCTCGGGGAAGGTCGAAGGCGGGACCAGCTCCGGCGCGATCCGGCCACTCTCCGAGACTGGGTCCTTCGGCCCCCGCCTTTGTGGCGGCGCTGGCGGGGCGCTTCCCCAAACTCCCGCTCCACGGGATCGGCCACAGCCTCGGCGGTCAGGCCTTCACGTTGATCGATGAACTCGAAGGTTTTTCCAGCATCACGGTCGTCACCGCTGGCTCTGGGGATCTCCGTAGCTACCCGCCCCATTTGCGTGCGCTCTACACCGTTCAGCTCACCGCGCTCATCCCGCTGATCGCCCTCTTTGGGTACACCCCCGGATGGCTCGGCCTCCGCTACGACCTCCCCGGCGGCGTTGTCGCCGAGTGGTCGCGTTGGTGTCGCACCCGCGGCTACGTGGCCGGGGTCTTCCCGGAGCGCCCCTTTCCGCGGCCGATCCCGCCGAGAATCCCGCTCCGCTTTTTTGACGTGGCCGACGACCGGATCGCCCCGCCACCGGCGACGGAGGCGCTTCGGCGCCTATACGACGCCCCCCACCAGACCCACCGAGTAGTGAACGCCAGCGAATTCGGACGGAAAAGCTTCGGTCATTTCGGCCCCTTCCGCCCTTTTGCCGTCCCCCTTTGGGACGCCCTCCTGCCGCCGGTGCCGCGTCGCTGACGTAACCGATTCCCCGGTTTTTTCGCCGAGCGTGCCCCCCTCGTGTAGAGTTCGCCGCCGATGAAATTCCGTCGAATCGCTGCGATTTTTCTGCTCGCGTCCTCGGGGCCGCTTGCAGCCTCCCTCGTGGGTGGCTGTTCGGTCCTCGACAAACTTCGCGGCGGCGAGGCGGACGCTGCCCCTTCCGTCAGCGCAACCACCCCGTCCGCTTCTGTCGCCGCTACGGAGACCGCCAGTGCGGCTACCGAGGAGCCGCTCGCTTCAGCCTCGGCGGCACCGAGCGCGCATAGCGCCCCGAAGACCGACGGCGGGATCGTCGATGCCGGGGCCAAGACCGACGGCGCCACCGGGATCCTCACGCCGCTACCTCCCGGATTTTCAGCGATTCCGTCGACGTTTGTGATCCCGACGACGATGCCGAAGCTCCCGCCGATGCCCTCGGGGATCGTTATTCCGCGCCTCCCGGCGAGCGCGAAGCTTCCGGGCGCAAAATGACCGCTCGCCCGAAACTCGGGCCCGAGCCGACGATCCTGCCGCGTCGTTTTGGACGCTACGTCCTTTTCGACGCCATCGGCAAAGGGGGGATGGCCGAGATCTACCTCGCACGCGCCGAGAGTGAGCTTGGCGGGACCCGGCTCTGCGTCGTGAAGCAGATCCTCCCTGCCTTCGCGGAAAATGAGGAATTTTCTGAACTTCTGACCTTTGAGGCGAAGCTCGCCGCGCGCCTCTCTCACGGCAACGTCGTTCAGGTGTTCGACCTTGGCCGCGCCGACGGGCGCCTGTTCATCGCGATGGAGTACGTCGAAGGCTGGGACCTCAACGGGCTCCTCCGTGAATGCACGAAGAAGCAGGTACCGTTGCCGCTTGAGTTCGCGCTCCGCATCATCGGAGACGTCCTCCGTGGGCTCGATCACGCCCACAAGTGCAAAGATGATGACGGAAAGCTCCTCGGCGTTGTCCATCGCGACGTCTCTCCATCAAACGTTCTTGTTTCCGTCTCCGGAGAGAGCAAGGTCTGCGACTTCGGCATCGCCCACGCGAACGCGAAGGTCGACGAATCGGCGGTCCTTTCCGACGACGCCCTTCGCGGAAAAGCCGGCTACATGAGCCCCGAGCAGGCCCGTGGGAATGAGCTTGATGCCCGCTCGGACGTCTTTGCCGCAGGGATTTTGCTCTGGGAAATGCTGGCTGGCCGCCGGATGTACAAGGCTGGTGACGGCGTCGACCTGTTCACCCTTGCCCGGCGTGGCGTCGCCCCCGAGCTGCCGAAGAAGGGGCTCCCCGTGGAGGATGAGCTCCACGCGATCGTGGCCAAAGCGCTGGCCGAAAGCCCTAATGATCGTTTCGAATCTGCTTCGGCGATGCTCCGTGAACTCGAAGCGACGATGGCGAAAGGGAAGCTCCTAGGGTCTTCTCTGAAATTTGGGACATGGCTCGAAGAAACGTTGGGGACAAAGACCTTTGAAGATCGCAGAATTGCTGAGCGCCGCGTCGATGCCGCCAGCGGCCCGATTCCCGAGGCGGCCGTGAGTGGCCCCGGTATTTCCGCCGGCGACGAGCCTGAGGGGGAGCTCGCGTCTTCGCCGCTCCTCTTTCCGCGCCCCTCGATGGGGGCGATGCGGGCCTTCAAGGCCGGCCTGGAGAAGGACGGCGTCGGCGCCCCAAAGAAGGCGGTGGGGCCGTCCGATGCGGGCGAACTCTCGCGGGATGACGAAGCAGCCTTCGCGCGCCGCCCCGGGGAGAAGAACGTCGCCGCGCGCCTCGTGCTATTCGCGGTTGCGCTCGTGATCGTGCTCGTCGGGATCTACTTCCTACGTCGATGAACGGAGCGCTCGTCCGCGTTGAGGTCGCCGTTCCGGTGCCGCTCGGCCGTGCGTTCACCTACGAGGTCCCAGAAGCGCTCGCAGGGAAAGTTGTTGTAGGCTCTCGGATTTATTGTCCTTTTGGGGGTCGACGAACCCTCGGCGTCGTCCTCCGCGTACTCCCCGTCGGCGAAGACGCGGGCATCGAGGCGTCGCGAGAGACGGCGGGCCCACTTCAACAAGCTCCCCTCGCGGTGAAGCCGATCTTCGGTCTCGTCGACGGTCCGAAGGTGCCCGACGACCTGGTCGCGTTCCTCCTCGTCCTCGGGCGCTACTACTTCGCGCCGATCGGGGAGGTTTTCCGTCTCGCGCTCCCCCCCATCGAGAAGAAGACCGCGGAGGCACTTCGAGCGCCTTCTCTGTTTCCTGAGAAAGTTCGGGGGGTTGTTGCGCGCACGATGACCTGGATCGTCGCCACCGACGCCTCCGGCGAACCGCGGGGACCGCTCGCCAAAGCGCTCCTCGCCCAGGTGCGCGCCCGCCACGAAGCGCCACTGCCGGCGCTCGCGGCCGTCTTTTCGGGGGCTCGTGAGAAGGCAAAGGCGCTTGCCGCCCAGGGATTTGTCCGCCTCGAAGAGCGCGAGCGCCCTGCGGAGGCCTACTTCCGCGATGTCGTCGCCCGCGACGAGGCGCCGGTCCTCACCGACGAACAGATCGTTTGCGTTCAAAGCATCGACGCCGCCCTCGCCGCCGGAAAGAGCGCGTCGTTCCTCCTATGGGGCGTGACCGGCTCCGGGAAGACCGAGGTCTACCTCCACGCACTTGCCACCGCGATCGCTGCAAAAAAGGGGGCGATCGTGCTCGTCCCCGAGATCGCGCTCACCCCCCAACTCGTCAATCGCTTCCGCGCCCGCTTTGGCGACGACGTCGCCGTTCTCCATTCGGGCCTCACCGACGCCGAGCGCCACGCGATGTGGAAGCGCCTCGCGCTCGGGGAGGTCTCTGTCGTGATCGGCGCCCGGAGCGCCCTCTTCGCCCCGGTTAAAAACCTCGGTCTCGTCGTCGTCGACGAAGAACACGACGGCTCCTTTAAACAGGCCGATGGCGTCCGCTACAACGCCCGCGACATGGCGCTGCTCCGCGCCCACCAGCAGAACGCCGTCGTCGTCCTCGGGTCGGCGACGCCTTCGATCGAGTCGATGCATCGTGCACGCGATTCCAAAGCGAGCGGCGCCTGCACGCTCTTGCGCATGCGCGGGCGTGCCACCAAAGCGACGATGCCTGAGGTCACAACGATCGACCTCCGCCGCATCGGCGCCGGCCCGACTGGTGAGAAGCGCCTTTCGGTGCCGCTCCACCGCGCCTTGGAAGAGACGCTCGCCAAAAAGGAGCAGGCGATCATCTTTCTAAACCGTCGCGGCTTCGCCCCCCACGCCCTCTGCGAGAGCTGCGGCCAGGCGATTGGCTGCCCGCACTGCAGCGTCGGCCTCACCTTTCACAAACGGGGAAACTTCCCCGGCGGCGCCGGAACAAACGGGATTTTGCGCTGTCATCTTTGCGATCATCACGCCCCTATGCCGAGTGCCTGCCCGTCTTGTGCATCGTCGGCGCTCGTCCTTGACGGCGTAGGTACCGAGAAGCTCGAAGAGGCTCTTGCCAAGGCTTTTCCTGAGGCGCGCGTCGCTCGGCTCGATCGTGACACCGGTGGTGGGAAGAAGGTCGAAGCGGTCCTCACCAAAATGAGGAACCGAGAAATCGACATTCTTGTCGGCACACAAATGGTGACGAAAGGTCACGACCTTCCCGAAGTGACCCTCGTCGGCGTGATTCAAGCTGACGCCGCACTGGCGCTCCCCGATTTCCGTGCCGCCGAGCGGACCTTTCAGCTCCTCGTGCAGGTCGCCGGGCGTGCTGGACGCGGCGCGCTCCCCGGCAAAGTGCTCCTGCAGACCTTCCAGCCGGAGCACTTCGTCATCCGTCGCGCGATCCGCCACGACGTCGACGGATTCCTCGATGAAGAGCTCGTGAACCGCCGGGAGCTCGGCTACCCGCCTTTTTCCCACCTCGCGCTCATCGCCCTCGACGACCCCGAGGAGGGGCGCCTCCAGGTCGAAGCGATGCGCCTCGCCGATGTCGCCCGCGCGTTTGCGCCAGCCGTCGAGGTGCTCGGACCGACGCCCGCGCCGCTCGCCCGTTGGAAAGGGAGGTACCGATGGCGGTTCCTGCTGCGCGCAAAAGACCGCGGAAAGCTCCGTGAAGCGCTCGTCGCCGTGCATCGCGCCAGCGCGCTCGCCCACCGCGATACGCGGGTCGCTCTCGACATCGACCCATCCCATCTGCTGTAGAGTGCACGATGCGCATTCCGCTCTCTCACCGCGTTGCAATCGCAGAATCGGTGACCGGAACCGCCCCGGTGGTCCTTCGCGGAGTCGTCGACGAGGATCTCCCCGCGCTCCGCAGCGCCCTCAAGAAGAACGCGGAGCACCTCGCACCATGGACGCCAGCCGTCCGCGGACCGATGCCGTGGAGCCTCGTCGAGGCGGCACGGACGGTTGCCCGCCATCGCACAGAATGGGAGGAAGATCGGGGGTATGCGCTGTTCGCCTTCGCGGGGACGACGATCGTTGGAAAGATCGCCCTCTCCCACGTGGTTCGTGGCGCGATGGAGGGGGCCTACCTCGGCTATTGGGTCGCCGGCGATGCGCAGGGGCGCGGACTTGCGACCGCTCTCGTCGCTGCGGCGGTGCAGTTTGCGTTTGCGACCGCCGGTCTCCATCGCGTCCAGGCGGCCGTCATGCCGCGGAATTTCGGCTCCCTGCGCGTGCTCGCCAAGAACGGTTTTCGCGAGGAGGGGCTCGCCCTTCGTTACTTGCAAATTGCAGGCAAATGGGAAGACCATACGCTCTTTGCGAGGACCATCGAAGACGATGGGGGCGAGGCGCCGGATCGGAGAACGCATTTGTCTCCGCCCGGCGAG